>JAGVKC010000037.1 GCA_020050775.1 Minisyncoccota bacterium | reverse complement strand
GGATTCCGCGTACCCGGTGCCAAGAATGCGGGGAGGCTGTCTCGCGTCATCCGGTTCTTCCGAAATAACGACTTTTACGTGGTAGCTGCCTACGTCTATGCCGGTAACAATTTTACTCATGTGCGCGAAGGCCGAATCTCTTCATGATTCGACGCTCTTCACGTTCCATTGTACCACCGTGAGGGAGCCCTTTTATATGGAAAAGCCCGTGGATAAACAGGTATCCAAGAAATGTCGAGTAGGTCATGCCAAACTTTGAAGCTTCCGTACGCGCGGTAGCCGGACACAAGAGTACCTCGCCTGATGTGTTAGAAAGTCGGAACGAGAGCACATTACTCGCTTTATCTTTGCCTTTGCGCTCCAGTGTGACGCGGCGCATTTCGCTTGGAGTAAGGAGCGCAAGCGATAGCTCGAAGCGTTTGCCAAGCACCGTATCTTTTATGCGGACAAAAGGAATCCGCGGCAGCATGCCGCGGGTCTTGTTAGAAACGGAAAGAGTGCGCTGCATTACTTGCGGCGCGCTCCGCGAGTCGGCTTCTCGATCATTTTGCCGAGCTTGATGAGCTCCTGCACATTTTCGCGGCGCTTGATTACCTTGAGAGTTTGCTTGCGTGTCACCATGCGGGACTTTACACGAGCGTGGTAGCGGCGGCCACGCATACGCGAAATAACCTGCGCTCCCTGGACGCGCTTGCTGAAACGGCGGATGAGGTTAATCGTCGTTTCGCCGTCGTTCTTATGTACTTCTGCGTTTACTGACATGCGCGAGCAATAGTACCACACGTCTCGCTGCCCCTGCAAGACCCCAGCACTCGTGTTGGCTTACCTATGCGTAGATTATGTTTCTGATACTAAACACAGCACAATAAGGAACATTAACTTCTAGATCTTTTTCGTAGAAGGACGGGAGCAAAGCTGGCCACGAGTGAGGGGCTACTTAATGGTCTTAAGAAAGCTGGGAAGTTGTGAGAGCTGGACGATCTGTTGGGAGCGGTTGCGCATGGTGCGCACAATAACGGTGTTATCCAGCGCCTCACGCTGACCCATGATGAGTAGGTGCGAGACTCCGGCGGTTTCTGCGGCAGAGAGCTGGTTTTGCAGGCGTGTTGCGTCAAAAGACTGTAGTACCGGTACACGTGCGTGGCGCAGCGTATCGAGTACAGAGAGACCCTGGAGCTTTGCGCGTAGCCCGAGCTGAATAAAGTAGACCTTAGGGCGGATGACGCGGGTATTGGAGGAGAAGTTAGAGGTAGCCAAGCCTTTTTTGCGGAAGAACATGCTGGCATGCACGGCATGACCGTCTTTTTTGTTCGTAATGCGGCGCAAGTAGTCGTCGTAGCGGCCGCCGATACTGGTTACGACCGTTGCGTCTTCGTTTTCAAGGTCTAGCGCAAAGGGTGTTCGCGGTTCGCGTTCGTCTCCGACCAAAAGGTCATCTAGTTCGTAGGGGAGTCCAAGGCCCTCGAGGTGCTCAAGCACTTCGCGGAAGTGAACGCGGCTTTTTTCTGAAAGAAAGTTCATCGGGCGCGGGCCTTCGCTTGCTACGGCACGGCAGCTTTCGTTCATGCAGCCGTAAACGGTGAATGGGTTGCGGGAAATATCGCTGCGGCATGTTTCGCACAGGCGCTGGCTGTGTTTGCGCAGGTAGAGTGAGAGTTCGCGAGCAAAGCGCATTTTAGAATCTTTGTCGCCAAGCGCATTCACGCGCACACGCGAGACTGGGGTGCCCCATTCGGACGCGATTGCCGCGATTGTCTTAAGAAGCACAATTTCTCCAACGCTTTCTGGTGCGCCGATGACCTGCAGGCCCACTTCGCCGACTTCGCGGGGAAGTATGCCGGTTGGTACGTGCGACGGCGTAGGAGTTGCGTAGAACGCGAGCACCGGCTCTGTAGGGCGCGTGGCAAAGCGCGCAGCACCTGCGTGCGCAACTGATGCAAAGGAATGTGCGCCACGAGGTTTTTCAAGCGCCCATTCGCGCACGGTGCGAAACCCGTAGGAAGACGCGACGTCGGCAGAGAGTTTAAGGAATGCTGCGGGCGCTATACGTGTAGGTGCGCTCATGGTTATTGAGGATTGTAGCTTCCTGGAAGAATACTGGTTGAGGTGAGAGGAAGAAGGCGAAGGAAAGCACGGCCGACAATGTTTTCGCGCGGAAGCGCTCCCCAGGTGCGAGAGTCAGAGCTTTGCGGGCGGTTGTCGCCCATCACAAAATATTCGCCACTCCGTAAGCGGTAGGTCGCGTTGGTGCCGTTGCCTTCGTTTACTACGTACGGTTCCGGAAGTTCAACAGTTTGGCCTGACGTGTTTGTTACAGAAACCTCGCCGCTTTCGAGGGCAACAGTTTCTCCAGGCAAACCAATCACGCGCTTGATGAAATATTCAGAAGGGTTGCGCGGATAGCGGAAAATAACTACTTCAAAACGTTCTGGGTCGCGCAGGTGGTAAGAAAGTTCATCGACTATTAAATATTGAGCGTTTGTAAAGGTTGGTTCCATCGATGCGCCAGAGACAATGAAAGGCTGCGCAACAAAAAGGCGTATCGGAACGATAATCGCGGCTGCGACGAGTATGAATTTGAGTAGTTCGGTGAAAAAATTCTCACTACTCTGTTGCGGCATGCGTGTAGTGTATACCTCTTTGTAAAGCGTGCAAGTTTTCTGCTACAGTGGCTGTAATGAGCTGGATTATCGCAGGCTTGGGGAACCCAGGGGAGGAGTATACGGGCACTCGACATAACATCGGGCGCGACTTTCTGCTTGCTATTAATAAGAAAGAGGGTGAGAAAGGAAAACTTTTCGGCAAAAAGGCCCTGGTAGTGACACCGGATGTCTATATGAACAACTCTGGAGGCCCATTGCGCAAGCTAGTCACCTCTAAAAAGGCTGCGCAGACACTCGTGGTGCTTCATGACGAACTTGATTTGCCGCTTGGCAAAGTGAAATTCTCATACGGGAGCAGCGCTGGCGGGCATAACGGAGTTCTTTCCATTCAAAAAGCGCTTAAGACAAATGACTTTGTGCGTTTGCGCATCGGCATTTCTGGTTCTACCCCAAGCGGCAAACTAAAGCGTCCTGACCCAAAGAAAATAACCGACTTTGTACTTGGAAGTTTCCGTCCGCCAGAAAAAGAGAAGCTAAAGAAGGTACAAAAGCTCGTTTCCGAAGCGCTCGAACTCCTGTTGACTGAGGGGCTTGAGAAAGCCCGCATGGAGATACATTCTCGATAAATAAAAAACCGCCGGCGTAATGTC
>JAGVKC010000061.1 GCA_020050775.1 Minisyncoccota bacterium | reverse complement strand
TCGCTTTCGGTCCATTCTTTAATAGCCCCTTCGACTTCTGTGCGTGGCTTGCCGAATTGCGCGCGTGACTGCGCAATAACTACATCGGTGAATATCTGTGGCGGCATATCAAACGGAGGAAGCGTTGTTGCGCTAAACGGAGGCGAACCGACGCCGTCTATCATGAGTGTGAGGTACACCTGGGCAAAACCCAGATTCACAAGGTCTGCTTGCAAAAACTGCGGACTAAACACAGTCTCAAGCACTTCTGCATCAAAAGGTCCCACGCGGAAGGAAACCGTTGTACCGACGTTGCCAAACACTGCGTCGCGCACCTCTTCTTCCATTTGCTCCACGTACTGGTGGGCAATGATGAGATTAAGTTTATACTTTCGGGCTTCAGAAAGAATGTCGGAGAAGCTTTCGTTAGCAAAGTTCTGGAATTCGTCTACGTAAAAATAAAAAGACGGCAGGTCTTTCATGACTTCCAGTGGTACATCTGCGCGCGACATGGCAGCCAGATAAATTTTAGTTACAAGCATAGAACCTAAGAGCGTTGCATTCACTTCGCCAACCCTACCTTTGGAGAGGTTCATGATGAGGATTTTTTTCTCATCCATGAGCTTACGGATGTCGAACGAAGACTTTGGCTGACCGACGATATTGCGAATGAGAGGGTTTGACGTGAACTGGCCGATTTTGTTTTGAATAGCAGGCGTAGCGTCTTGCGTGTAGCGGTCGGTGTAGTTTGCAAATTCATCGACCCAGAAAGACTTAACGATAGGGTCGGTAACATTTTCCACTACCTTCTTGCGAAAACTCTTGTTGATGAGCATGCGGTTAACATCCAGAAGCGTTGCACCGGGGTATTCCAGGAGCGCTAGGAGTGTGTTGGAGAGAATGTATTCCATGCGAGCGCTCCACGCGTCCACCCAAATCTTTCTAAATGCAGACAGAAGGCCAGAAACCACCAAGTGGCGCTTGTCATACCCCACGTCTTCCATGACGTTGAAGGCAACTGGATACTCCATATCGAACGGCGCAAAATACACCACGTCTTTAATACGGTGTTCGGGCACGTACTGCATAATGCGATCCGCAGTGGAACCGTGCGGGTCAATAAATGCTACCGCTTCGCCATTGCGTACATCCTGAATAGCCATGTTCTCCAGCAAAGTAGATTTGCCCATACCGGTCTTGCCGATAATGTACATGTGGCGCTCACGGTCGCGGCGTTTTATGCCAAACGGTGTTGCCTTGCCCCGAGAGTTAGTCTGGGCAAAATACGTGATTTTGTTAGGGTCCTGGCGCACCCCTTCAGTATACCCCGTGAGATATTTTAATCTTCCTGTAGTGGTTAATAAAAAGCACTATCTCACGGGATATACCTCCGCTACTGCGAAAGTACCTGGCGCAAACTGGAATATTTATTTCCTGCATCCCAGAAAATGTATGAGGTAAGGCCCGCGTCGTAGGTCGCTTGTATCTGGTTGCGCACCATAGCGGGAGTGTAATCCACTGGGTAATCAAAGTCCTGCAGCCACGGAACTATTTTTCCTTTTTCATACACTGGTTTTTCGTAGAGCTGCGGAGATGTAGACGCAATAGCTGTGTGTGTAAAGCCGGGCACAGTAGTGGTTGCTGCTACCGTGCGGCGCACCGCCGCTTCCACCACGTACTTCATCAGGTCGTATGTATACGCGTTGGGGTCCTTCCAACCATTAAAGTCATTTGGATAATGCGAGGGATAGACCATCGGATAAATACGGTCAAAGTACGGGAGCGCACGCTCGAGCACCTGGCCAATACCCAGATCATCAGTATTGGTCGTCGTCATACCGAAGAGATCCGCCGAGAGCGCTGCGCCCGTAGGGCGCAAATTAAGCGAAAGGTATTCAAAGAATTCTTCAAGCGCCTGGGGCTTGCTCTTACCTACGCTCTGAGAGTAAAACGTGTTCGCCATGTCGCCATCGGATGGAAAACGGACGTAGTCGAAGTTCAGTTCGTCGAATCCGATTTCGTAGGATTCTTTTCCAAGTTCGATGATGTAGTCCCAGAACGGTTTGGCGCCAACATCGATGAATGCGAGGCCTTTGCGGTCTTTCCATGTACCGCCATTGTCTTTGCGCTTCACAGCCAATTCTGGGTGCGTCGAAGAATAATAGGGATCCTGAAACACGGTTATGCGTCCGATGACAAAAACATTTTTACTATGCAAAAGTTCAATGAACGTGCGCATGTCGCGCGCGCCACACGCGTCTGAAACAGAATCTTTTAGTTTTGGATTTTCGGTCGTAAAGGAAATTTTTCCTGTGTAGTCTTTTATATCTATCACTACCGCATTTAACTCTGTCTCGTCTATAAACTTCACGAGCGACTCGCGGAATGAGGGCGTACCGACAACGCACTGCGACATATAGATCGCCTTTAGAGACTCCGGTGCAGGCAGATGCTTTGCAAGTGGTTTTGGTTCTTCTTTTTTTGCACGAACCGGTGTTGACGTGCCTGCTGCTGCAGGCATCTCAGAATACGAGACGGCAAAAATAGACGGAAGAGCCAGGTATGCAAGCACCGCCGCGCCCGCTCCTAGTACGAAAAGAAACACCCAAGATGCGTAGCCTCTAGTTACGTGAATTGATTCCTTCTTTCTGTTCATGGTGCATGGAAGTGTCGTGCGGTGCAGTATTCTCTACGAAAGGATTGTGATGCGACGCCGAGCGTCCGCGAGAAAGACCTTCACTACGAATGAGAAAACCTGTGGCAACAATTCCCAGACCTGTAAGCACCAGAAGAGTTGTTCTCCAGGAGCCTGGAACGCCCAAATACGGAATGATAATAACCCACAACCCGAGCGCGATTACCGTCATTTCCTTTGACATGAGTCTAAATTACAGAGCTTCCACTATAACTACAAACTCTCCGCGCTGTTTTTGCGGGTTAGCGACAAGCACTTCCTGAACCTTTTGAGCGTCCCCTACTATTGCCTCTTCATAGAGTTTTGTGAGTTCTCTATAGAGCCCGATACGGCGCTTTGGCGCATGCGTCGCTAACACCTCTATCAGCTTGAGTATGCGGTGTGTAGACTCAAAACATATACTTGCCCGCTCCTCTAGCGCCATCTGCTGTATGAGTTTCTGCCTTCCTTTTTTAAGAGGCAGAAATCCGTAGAACATAAAAGATGAGACTTTCAGTCCTGCAATAGCTATAGCTGCAGCTAGCGCTGAAGCACCGGCAATAGTTTCGATTTTCAGTTCTTCGCCGAACTGTTCGCGCGCATGGGACACAAGTATGGCACCTGGATCCGAGAGTCCGGGAGTACCCGCGTCTGAAACAAGAGCCACATGCTTGCCGCTGCGGAGTAACGCGAGTATTTTCTCTACGCCCTTTTCCCCGCTGTTTGCATGAAACGAAATAATCGGAGTCGAAATATCAAAATGCGACAGCAATTTCTTGGTGACGCGCGTATCTTCGCAGGCTATCACCTCGGCTTCCTTAAGAGTGCGTAGGGCGCGCAGCGTAATGTCTTCAAGGTTGCCTATGGGGGTGGCCACAACAGATAATTTCATGACAGTGCTACCCTAGCATGTTTTTGACAAAAGTAAAAAATAAATGTATCGTGCAAAAAGGTACGTTCTTACATAGGAGAGAGGGATGCTTGACACTTCACGCGAGCAGGAAGATAGCATCTCCCCGCTCGTTAACCAAAACCTAGGCCCCTTCAGAGCTGCATGTTTTCAAGGGAACCACTGGTCGCTCGCGAAACTAAAAAGTGCTGGCGATGAACACCTAAATCCTCAATTTGCACTGCAGGTCGGTAAGGCTCTGCAGAATATTGGGGTACGTCGCGCATTCGGACCGAGCCCAGTTGAATTTAACGGGGCATATATCGATCCGTGGTTACTCGATCAGGAGATTGTGTTACCTGGGCCGGTCTACCTTTACCGCAACAAAGAGAAACCTGCTGACGCCACACTTATTCCGCAACCCCGGGATGCTGGGATATTTAGCGCTGGAGGATGTGGGGTGCTTGTCGTTACGCTTGGAAGTCTAATGGTATTCGCTCATTGTGGTCGGGAATCTGTCCTCGACCGCATGTGGATTGAGAGCTATGGGAAATCCTCAGCTCGCAAACACAGGAGTGTCGTCGACAGCATAGCGCATGAGCTTGGCTTATTAGGCCACGAAGAAGCGCTCGAACGTGTCCATGCATGGCCACTCTTCTTTATTAAGCCGAAAAACTTCGATCACCCGTTCGATCACCCACAGCATGGTGCGTACAATCAAGCTGCGGCAGGAATGATCAGAAGTGCATACGGGTGCGCATGTGCTCGTACGCACAGTAGTGGCGTACGTATCGATCTTCCAAAAATCGTCCGAGCACAGTTCATGCAGTACGGCGTTCCTGCGGAGAACATCCATATGGAACACTGCTATCTCGCTGATGAGCTCCCAACCACCCGCAAAGGTGGCGGACGATACCTGGTAGCAGTCGTGCGCAACTAAATGACAGCCGGCGTCTCATGAGACGCCGGCTTTTTCTTTTCCCTATTGAAGCGTATACTCACGGTAGATTCGCTCTTCTCACACAAAAAGGAGTGCCCATGTGCGGCATTTTTGGCGTCTTTGGCGCACGGAAAGCAGCTGAACTTACGGTAATCGGACTGCACGGCATTCAACATCGTGCCATCGATTATGCGGGGATCAGTACTACTGACGGGAAAAATCTCTATAGCCACAGAGGCGAAGGATTGGCCCGGCAAGTGTTTGCTGATCAAAAAACTCTCGACAGGTTGCACGGGCAACACGCGCTCGGACACATCCGCTACCCTACTACTGAAGATGATCCTACGCGGGAGAATATCCAGCCGATCGAAGGAAGTTTGGGTGGGACCCCCTTTGTGCTTGCGCATAATGGCAACCTCACTAACACTGGCGAGCTCCACAGAAAGCTTGACCACTGCCCGATGAAGACGTCGATGGACAGCGAATATATTGTGCGTCTCATCGAGAATGAATACAGCGGCAATCTGGAAAAAGATCTCAAGCAAGTGTTCCGGATGCTAAAGGGAAGTTATACGCTGGGTATTCTTTTTCCTGACTGCCTAATCGCCGTAGTAGATCCAACGAGCAATCGGCCGCTCTGTCTTGGCGAACTTGATGACAGTTATTTTATCTGTTCTGAAACTTCCGGTTTCGGAGGACTTGATGTCCGCTTCGTGCGCGACATCAATCCTGGTGAAATGTATGTCTTGAGCACTCAGGGTGGGCTACCCTGGCAGTTTGGAGACCCAGAGGGCATGGAGAAAAAATGTCGCTTTGAAGGCAACTACTATGCTCTACCGACAAGCAAAACTTTCGGCGAACCGGTGGACGAATATCGAAACCGGCTCGGACAAGCGCTTGAAGTACACTGCCCAACAGAAGGTGCTGACATCGTCACGCCCGTGCCAGACAGCGCAACATGGATAGCCCGTGGCTATGCGCGAAGCGGCCGATCAGGAGTAGAGCGGCAAGTAATCGTGCGCAGCCATTATGTGGGACGAACCTTCATCGCAGCAACACAGGCAAAACGGGACTCGATTCTTTCGCAAAAGTTCCACTTTGCCCCGCATGCAATCGAGGGTAAGAAAATCGTAGTGGTAGACGACTCGATCGTCCGAGGCACTACAGCCCCAAAGATTGTTGCGAAGCTGAGACACTACGGTGCAAAAGAAGTACACCTCCGTATCGGCAGCCCGCCGATACTCCATCCCTGCTTGTATGGCATAAATACGCCCAAGATCGAAGAGTTGATCTCGGCCCAAAAATCTAAGAGCAAGATTCTTGAAGAATCCGGCGCAGACAGCTTAGAGTTTCTTCCGCTCGACGTGCAGAAGAAACTTTCGCCAAACCCTCAGAGCTTCTGCTTCGCATGTATGGATGGCCAGTATTGGCACACATAAACACAGCCGGCGTCCCACGGGACGCCGGCTTTTTTCTTTGTTACAGTTTGAGCACATGCAGTGGAAAAAGGCCCATTTTATAGGCATCGGCGGCGTTGGTATGTCCGCTACTGCCAAGCTGCTTAAAGACGCTGGAGTTGCCGTAACTGGCTCCGACGAAGCGGTCTACCCGCCTATTTCCACCATGCTTGAGCGCGAAGGTCTGGCATATAGAACGCCATATGCCGCCGAAAATATACCTACAGATGCAGATCTGATTGTTATCGGGAAGAACGCAAAACTAGTTCCTGAGATTAATGCTGAAGTTGCAGCTGCCTATGCTAGCGGCAAACGCATGATGTCCTTCCCTGAAGTGCTTGCAGAGGTAAGTATGGGTAAAAAAAATATTGTGGTTGCAGGCAGTTACGGCAAGTCCACCAGCGCCGCACTTCTCTCTCACTGTTTGGAATCTGCAGGCAAAGATCCTTCGTATCTCATAGGCGCAGTGCCCCTCTCGCCCGCATCTGCAGCACGTATGGGCAATGGAGAATTATTTGTACTTGAGGGCGACGAATACCCTTCTTCCAATACCGACCCGCGCAGCAAATTCCTCCATATGCACCCGGCGCATCTTTTAATAACGCCGCTCGCACACGATCATTTCAATATATTC
>JAGVKC010000053.1 GCA_020050775.1 Minisyncoccota bacterium | reverse complement strand
CGTATGTAAATGGCGCCGAACAAGTGTCTCCTAACATCGACACTAGAGTGCGCGCAACGCACACCATTGAATATCGCCTCATAGATAGAGAAGGAAATACAGTATCTGCAACGCGCACAGTTATTGTGGGTGGCGGAGTACAACCAGAACCAGAAGAACCGTCAACACCGACCGCTTCCTCCACACCAGCTGAAGAATAAGACATGAGGCCGCACGTTTGTCAGTGTACAATTAACGCATGGCAATACGGGTCGCTATAAACGGCTTCGGGCGCATTGGACGATGCTTCATGCGCGCCGCAGTGCATGACCCTGACATCGACATAGTCGCAATTAATGACCTTGGCGAGTTAGATAACCTCGCCTACCTTTTGAAATACGACACCGTCTATAAACGTTTTGGTGGACAGGTAAGCGCAGAAGGCGGGGAGCTGATTGTGGGCGCAAAGCGCATAAAGGTAGTAAGCGAAAAAGACCCCACAAAACTCCCGTGGAAAGATTTAGCAATAGATGTAGCGGTTGAATCAACTGGCATTTTCGACAGCTACGAAAAGGCGAGCGCACACTTAACTGCTGGAGCGAAGCATGTAGTTATTTCTGCGCCGGTAAAAGACGACGCGCCTAACGGCGCCACGGTTCTTGTAGGTCTTAACGAAGAGAAGCTCAAAGGTATTGAGATTTCTTCTAACGCATCGTGCACAACAAACTCCGCAAGCCCGCTTATCGCGATTTTGCATGAAAAGCTCGGTATAGAAAAAGCGCTTCTTTCAACTACGCACGCCTACACCGCAACGCAGTCCATCGTGGATACGCCGGTAAAAGGTAGCGACAAGCGTCGTGGCCGTGCTGCAGCGCAAAACATCACGCCGTCTTCGACTGGTGCAGCAGTTGCCGTTACAAAAGCGTACCCAGAACTGAAAGGTCTTTTTGATGGTATTGCCATACGCGTACCGGTACCTGCGGGTTCGTTGGTGGATATTACATTTGTTTCTAAACGTGCAACTACAGCGGAAGAAGTAAACAAGATTCTTGAAGAAGCTGCGTCGCAAGAGCGCTGGAAAGGAATTTTTGCGGCAAGCCGCGAAGCCCTCGTGTCTTCTGACATTGTCGGCGACCCACATGCTTCGATTGCAGACCTGGAAATGACGCGCGTGGTGGGCGGGAATTTGGTAAAAGTGCTCGCGTGGTATGACAACGAAATGGGGTACGCAAACACGCTCCTGCGTCACGTAAAGCAGGCGGGGAAATAACAAAAAGAAAAGGCCGCTCATCTGAGCGGCCTTTTGATTTATGCGGCGATTAGCGTCACGCGTTTGCGGGCGAAGTCGACACCCCAGCTTTTTGCGACAGCGGCAACGACTATTTCGGCCATTTCCTCTGCCTGGCCAGCAGCCAATCTGCTATGGCCGTTGTAGCCGGTCTTGAAAGTACTGGAATATGTCATAAGACCCCCTTCGCTACCTCCCATTCGCGCAGTGAGGGCGGCAACACTCACGTACTGGCCGTTGAAGTAGGATTGCAACCTGATATTTGCCTGCGATCCGTAGTCTCCCATCGACGTAATGACAAGCGCCATATCGAGTGTCTTGTCGTTCTTCAGGGCCGATTGTGTGTAGGCAGAACCTATCTGAAGCGATTGAGTCTCGGCGCTTTCACCGTGATTGTAGACAGGTTCCCACACCTTTTTGTCTTCTTCGCGTTCAACAATTTCTGGTATTGAGACGCTAAGAATTTCATAGTCTCCCGCGAGCATCCACCAATTAATACCTTTCTCAAGTACTGGCTGTATGCGGGGGAGCAGCCTCTCGTTGCCGAGGATAGCAATGCGAATTTTTTCCACGGATTCCTCCTCTGGTTCGTAGTCTGCAGGGAAGATACCACATTTTTCAAGATAAGCAATATCAACACATACGTAGTTAAAGCGCGATGGTAGAATAAAGCCATGAAATTGTTCATTGCTTCGGACCATGCCGGGTTTGAACTAAAGGGCGTGCTCGTAGAGCATCTGCGCGCCGGAGGCCACGATGTTGAAGACCTCGGACCCGCAACACTCCAACCGGAAGACGATTACCCGAACACTATTGCACCACTTGCACAGAAGGTATCTGAAAATAAAGGCGCTATGGGCATTGCTATTGGCGGCTCAGGCCAAGGCGAAGCTATTGTGTGTAACCGTGTGTCAGGCGTGCGCGCAGTAGTGTATTACGGTTGTACGACAGACATTCTGCGGCTTTCCCGCGAACATAATGACGCCAATGTACTTTCGCTCGGTGCGCGCTTTCTCTCCACACATGAAGCAAAAGAAGCGGTGTCCTTGTGGCTGTCTACACCGTTTAGCAACGATGAACGCCACATTCGCCGTATAGCAGAACTTTCATGATAGACATCATCCCCGCCATTCTTCCTAAAGATTTTGATGACCTCGCAGAATCGCTCGAGCATATTAAAGGCGTTGCGCGCGAAGTGCAGGTAGACGTAGTGGATGGAGCGTATGCGCCGAATGTTACGTGGCCCTACAGCGACCCGGATTCCTTCGAGAGCCTTGCATCGGAAGAAGAGGGACTACCTCACTGGGAAGAGTTTGATTTCGAGTTCGACATCATGGCTCACAACTGTGCAGAGGATGTTGAAAAATATATACAAGCCGGCGCAGCGCGCATGCTTATACATGCAGATGCGCAAGGTGCAGGAGAAGCAGTAGAAACATTACAGAAATATCGAGAAGGAGAACTTAAAATCCTCGTTGGAGTGGCACTCAGTACAGAGCTGGACGCAAGCGCCCTCTCAGTGTTCGAAGGATTTGTAGACTATGTGCAAGTCATGGGTATAGCAAGGGTTGGTTTCCAAGGACAGCCGTTTGATGAAAAAGCGCTCGCACTTATTTCTGCCGTACGCATGCAGTACCCTGACATAGAAGTCCAGGTGGATGGCTCTGTTAACATGAGGACAGTGCGCCCGTTGGTAGAGGCTGGCGCGACGCGCCTCGTAGCAGGCTCTTCCATTTTTGCCGCAGAAGACCCGGTCGCCGCATACCGCGCACTTTCAAAGAAAGCCAATGAGCATTAACGAACACGACATACGCGAGGTAGAACTAAAGGCAGAAGCGATTCGCGAAACTATTATCGAGATGCTCGTGGCAGCAGGTTCTGGCCACACAGCAGGTCCCTTGGGCATGGCTGACATTTTTGCAGCCTTTTATTTCCGTATACTTCGCCACGACCCCAAACACCCAGAGTGGGAAGAGCGAGATCGCTTAATTCTTTCAAACGGGCATATTGTCCCGGTGCGCTACGCTGCAATGGCGCACGCAGGATATTTTCCTGTAGAAGAATGTCTCACGCTGCGTAAGTTTGGCTCGCGTCTGCAAGGACATCCTGAGCGAGAAAAGCTTCCCGGCGTAGAAACTACCTCTGGCCCCTTGGGTTCGGGACTTGGCCAGGCTGCCGGCATTGCCTATGGTGCGCGCATGGATGGTAAAAAATTCCAAACGTATTGTCTCATGAGCGACGGCGAGCAAGACACCGGAAACATCTGGGAGTCGGTTATGTTTGCGGGTGCCAACAAGCTCTCGAATCTCACAGGCGTTATCGACCGAAATAATATTCAGATTAACGGCATGACCGAAGACGTAATGCCTCTGGAAGGTTTGCGTGCAAAATATGAGGCATTTAATTGGCACGTTATAGAGATAGACGGTCACAACATCCGCGAGATAGTCGATGCGGTAGAACAGGCAAAAGCAATACATGAAAAACCTACACTCATTCTGGCGCACACTATTCCAGGCAAAGGCATCAAAGACATAGAATTCGACTACACCTGGCACGGCAAGCCGCCCAAGAAAGAAGAGGCAGAGAAGTTCCTTGCAGAGCTGCGCACCCTTAAAGGCAAAATTATGGGCGAACACCAATAGTATGGACGTACGAGACGTAGAACTAGGGTTTCTTATAAAACTCACTAAAGGTGAGAAAGTTATGGTGACACTCACTGATTTCTGCGAACGCAGGGGTATTAAGGGCGGGGTATTGAACGCAGTAGGCGCGGTCAAAAATGCAGAAATCGGCTACTACAACCTTGCGAAGCGCGAATACTTCTTTAAAACGTTTACTGAAGACAGGGAAGTCGCAAGCATGAGCGGAAATATCGCGCTCGTTGAAGGCAAACCGTTCATCCACGCACATGTAGTTCTCTCTGCAATGGATGACTCGCTTTCCTGCGTCGGCGCACACTTGAAAGAAGCGGAAGTTGCAGTGACGCTGGAGGTATATCTAACGCCGTTTAACGTGCCGCTTACGCGTGAACATGATGACACTATTGGGCTAAAATTGTTAAAGCTATG
The DNA here is from genome assembly GCA_020050775.1 of Minisyncoccota bacterium. Classification (GTDB taxonomy): domain Bacteria; phylum Patescibacteriota; class Minisyncoccia; order Phycocordibacterales; family SBAW01; genus GWA1-54-10. The sequence continues at coordinate 1,776 of JAGVKC010000053.1, read as the reverse complement.
ATGCAGCCAGACGCAAAGCTCGCAGAGAATATATTCCAAAAACCAGAGTCGGCCGCGACGCGCGACGGGTTTGGTACAGCCCTCTTGGAGCTCGGCGAGAGCAACGAAAAAGTAGTTGTGTTGTGTGCAGACCTCGCGGAGTCAACGCGCGTTTTGGCATTTAAAGAAAAATATCCTAAACGATACATAGAATTGGGTGTTGCGGAGCAGAACTTGGCAACGGTTGCGTCGGGGCTTGCTAACTACGGCAAAATTCCATTCATCACCTCATACGCAGCATTTTCTCCAGGCCGCAACAACGAACAAATTCGCACGACAATTTCTCTTAACAATGTGCCGGTCAAAATCGGCGGTATGCACGCAGGTATTTCGGTAGGTCCCGACGGCGCTACGCACCAAGCACTTGAAGACTTGGCGCTCATGCGCGTGCAGCCGAACATGACGGTGCTTTCGCCATGCGACAGCGTGGAAGCGCACAAGGCAACACTGGCTGCGGCGGCGCATAACGGTCCGGTCTACTTGCGCTTTGGTCGCGAGAAAACGCCGGTTATAACCACAGCAGACACATCATTTGAAATAGGGAAGGCGCAGACTATGTGGGAGTCTGACCACCCGGCTGATGTAACGGTTATAGCAACTGGGCCTCTTGTGTACCAGGCACTTCTTGCTGCAAAAGAACTTGAACATGCGATTCCTGTCACAGTCATAAACATGCACACCATTAAACCCTTGGATCGCGAGGCTATAGTAGCTGCCGCAAAAGCAACAGGAGCAATTGTTACAGTAGAAGAGCATCAAGTGGCGGGCGGTTTAGGAAGCGCGGTTGCAGAAGTGCTTGCACAAGAATTTCCGGTGCCGCAAGAATTTGTGGGTGTGAAAGATAAGTTTGGCCAGTCGGGGGAGATGAAAGAACTGCTTCCGCATTACGGGCTTGACGCAGCAGCAGTAGTTGCCGCAATTAAAAAAGTAGTCGCACGTAAAACTATATGATCACCAGCGGACAAGCCACATTCTTGCGCAGCAACATTAACTCGTTTATCGCGCTTATGTTCGTCGGTGCAGTGGCGCTCGGTGCGGGGCTTATGGTGTGGAAGGCTGCGACCGGCATGAACCCGGTAGAGAAAGCTATAGCCTCACAGCTCTACGACCTGGAATAACCCTTATACAGCAAGGCCTTTTGTACTTGACAAAAGGCCTTTTGTCGTGCTATAATAGAGAGGAAGTAAGTTCTTGTACAACTGATGCGGAGATTTTTTAATGCGTACTCTGTACTGGCTCCTGTTGGGGCCGCTGCTGGGAGTGCTCACAGCGCTTCCGTACACGATTGATTCCTACAGCGAAGCGCAAGCCGAGCTGGAGCTGACCACAAACTCTGTCACCATCACGGTACGTCCGCGCATGGATTCAGAGCAACGGAAATGCCTCGTTCAAAATATCTATTTTGAAGGACGCGGCGAATCCTACTTCGGCCAAGCGATGATCGCGCACGTAACGCTTAATCGCGTTCGTGCGAACAAGTCGTACTGGGGTGGCAAGACCATCTGCGGAGTTGTAAGGCATCCGAACATGTTCTCGTGGTATTCAGAACTTGAAGACCATGAGATGTATGACGAGGTGGCAGTCCAGGTAGCGGAATTCATCGCTGACTATGTTCTTGAAGGACGCTTCACGCCTCCTGATGAATTGGTCGACGCTGACCACTACTTAAACCCCGAAACGGCAGAGCAGAAGAATCTATGCTGGTTTAGAACCAAATTGCTAGAACTTGGTTCGGTT
>JAGVKC010000031.1 GCA_020050775.1 Minisyncoccota bacterium | reverse complement strand
TTAAAGCAACAGCATCTTCCACTAGAGAGAACATCAAAGCGGTAGCATCCTCCACTCGCGCAGAAATAAAAACACGTGTTGAGCTTGGCGCAGAAAACATCCGCACGCTCATGGGTGAGAAAAAAACAGAAGCGCGTGCACAGATGGAAGAGAAGCGCGCAGCTATTGAGGTTCGTGTAGAAGCTGCAAAAGAAAAAGCAGCAGAACGTTGGGGCGAAGCCGTACAAAAGCATGTACGCATCATTGTCGAGCGCCTTAAGGCAGTTATTGAACGCCTCGACACTCTTGCTTCGCGCACAGAAGATCGCATCGAGAAACTCCAAGCAACCGGCCTTGCGATGACAGAATCCGTAGCGCTCATGGCAGAAGCCCGTGCTGATATTCGCGTTGCAGGAGATGATGTGGCGTCCGTCTCGGTAGCAATAGAAGCAGCCCTTTCTAGCGAAACACCGAAAGAAAAAATGACCGACGTGCGCGCTGCGATCAAAAAAGCTGAAACTTCCATCCGCACTGCAAAAGATTCTCTTTCAGATGTTCTAAAATCCATCCGCGTCGAATCCCAGGCAACCGCACAAGCAACCTCAACTATTCAATAATTAATACCTAAGACTTAGTATTATGGACACTACTCCTTCTCAAAACCCCGTACCGGCAGTCCCTGCAGCAGTCGCTCCGGCAGCACCAGTTGCACCTTCGGCGCCCGCAGCTCCTGTGGCGCCAGTTACGCAAAACACGCCAGTCACCCCAACTTCTTCTGGAAGCGCGTGGGGCCCAATAGCTGGCGTAGTTATTATCGTCGCAGTGCTCATTGCAGGCGGCACATACTTCTACCTTGAGCAGGAAAAGGCTCGCGACGCTGCTGCTCTAGACGCGCAAACACAGGCGCTGCAGCAAACAAGCGGTTCAGACCAAGTTGCAGACATTGAAGCAGAACTTGAGGCAACGCAGACAGGAAACCTAGACTCCGACGCGCAGAATCTAGAAAACTCTTTCTAAAATAACAAAAACCTGCTACTATCGCCCGAATGGAAACATCCGGGCGAGCAGCGGCAGCTGCAAAAAATAACTGGTCAGTAATCGCAAAAAATTTTACACGTAAAGAACTCCCCGAATCAGAGGTGGAGCTTGTGGGCGATGTGCCGTTTGAAGAAGTAGAAGGATATAAAACCGCCGCACTTGGGCATATAGCTGAGCACCTTGACCTTCCCGGCTTTCGCAAAGGTCATGTGCCAGCGGACATCGCTATAAAAAAAGTAGGCGAACTTGCAGTACTTGAAGAAGCTGCTGAGCTCTTTATTCGCGACTTCTACCCAGAACTCGTAATGGAGCAGAAAATAGATGCCGTTGGCCGCCCGGACATTCGCATCACTAAACTCGCAGCAGGAAACCCAATAGGTCTCGCTATCCGCGTAACCCTCTACCCTACAGTTACACTTCCTAAGAACTGGAAAACAACTGGCGAAAATATCGTCCTTGAAACTGCTGCTCCTGCAACCGAAGAAGAAATGAACCAGATGCTCCAGTCGCTGCGCAAAGCGCGCGCGCCAAAGCCAGTACTTGAAGGCGTCGAGCCGGTGCTTCCAGAACTCAATGACGAATTTGCTAAATCTGTCGGCGCGTTCGAAACCCTAGAAGCGCTGAGGGAGCAGATTCAGAAAGGCATAGGCGAAGAAAAGAAGCGCGCCGCACGCGACGTTCGACGCAACCGCATTGTCGAAGCACTTCTGGAAAAAGTTACGCTTGCGGTGCCACGCCTTTTTGTAGAAAGCGAACTGGAAAAAATAATGTCCCAGATGCGCGAAGACATCGAGCGCATGGGCTTGAAGTTCGAAGACTACCTTAAACACTCAAATAAAACTGAAGAAGGTGTTCGCAATGAATTCCGCGAGCAAGCTACCAAGCGCGCCAAACTGCAGCTCACACTTAATAAAATCGGTGAGGAAGAAAAGATAGAAGCAGAAAAAGAAGCAGTAGATGCAGAAATGAAGCATGCGCTCGAGCACTTCCCGGACGCAAAACCTGACCTTCTGCGCATACACATAGAAACCGTGCTGCGCAACGAAAAAATCCTGCGCCTTCTGGAAGGAAATGTGGAGGACAAAACTGAAGAAAAGAAATAAATAAAAAAACACCGCCAAGGCGGTGTTTTTCGTATCAGATTCAGAAGAACGAGGTTATCCATGTCCAAGCTGAAACCCAATATGGGTAGAGGTCGATGTGGCCGAAATACTGTGCGGCAATTACTGCAACAAGAATGCAGAGGGCCGTACGAGGCCCAATGACAAACATGACGAATGCCACTAGAAGCCCGATGGTCTGTTCAAGAAGGTACAGCGCCCCGATTACAGCTACACCAATAGATCTGCCAAGCATAGGAATCCCCTTTTCTATTTGCTGAAGAACGTCTAAAAACACCATACCCTACAAACATGAAAATGTTAAGAAAAAGCCCCAGACCGAAGTCCAGGGCTTTCGACACCGAAGTGCCTCTCAAGCAGAGACGGTGTCCTGCTTGAAATATTCCTTGGTAGAGCACCAAGAAAAAAGGGATACTGCGATCGCACCGACGATCTTAGCTCCCCACATTTCCACCGAATTCCAGTCAAAGCCACCCGCCAACACAATAATGGCGAGAGTGAGAGCCACCAGAAGGCTAAAGGCCAACACAGTGAGAAAGTATTTCATGCCAGTCATAGCAATCTCCATTTGAGTGAGCGTACCGCGGGATGCGGAACGCGGTTGAACAAAGAACGGACATCCGTTCAGTTAAGGTGGGAGCGGTTAAGCCACCGCCCTGTCTCCTATATAAGAACACTGTTCAGACGGCGGCACAAGACAGCTCTGTGGGTAAGTAAAAAGGCGGGGTTGCATTGCAACCCCGCCTTACTGTTTCAACGCAGCACGTTCCGAAACATCATGCTGATGCCGATTCCGAAGATCGGAAAGAACGACATCAGGATGAGCGGGCCGCCAACCGACTCAAGTCCGAGCCAGGCAAAGAAGCCGCCTAACAGAATGAGGAATGCAGCAACCTTTGCGAGCACTACCGTAACTTTGCCGCGAAAGAGTTTTCCAAAGAATCCTCCCGCCGCCTTAAGTATTAGTACAGCGACATTCCTGATGAGAGCGCTGATTCCTCGTGCGAGGTAATACACTGCTCGCAAGAAGGCACGAACCCAAGGGTTCGTAATCGTATTGATGTAGCGATTGAATCGATTGAACATCGAAGCCCCCAAGATGTGAAGATCTATTCTTCTATATTATACACCTTATGAGTAACATTGTCAAGTGCTCCAAAAGGCCTTATTTTGCTATAGTTTTTAACATCTATGAAAGACTCAAGAGAATTCGCTCAGTTGGTGCCCATGGTCATTGAGAAGTCGCCTTTTGGTGAACGCGCGTTCGATATTTATTCGCGCCTTCTAAAAGAGCGCATCATTTTCCTATCTGGTCCTATCGAGGATCATATGGCGAATCTTATTATTGCGCAGCTTCTCTTCCTTGAATCTGAGGACCCAAAGAAAGACATCCAGCTCTACGTGAACTCTCCGGGCGGTGCTGTTACCGCAGGCTTGGCAATTGTCGACACCATGAACTACATCAAGCCGGACGTTGCAACTGTATGCGTTGGTATTGCAGCTTCAGCCGCAGCCGTTGTGCTTGCAACCGGTGCTAAGGGTAAACGTTTTGCACTCCCAAATGCAGAAGTGATGATCCACCAGCCATGGGGTGGCGCGCAGGGCCAGGCAACTGACATCGAGATTACTGCAAAGCACATCATCGCAACTCGCGATCGCTTAAACAAAATACTCTCCAAGGCAACGGGTCAGCCGCTGGAACGCATTGAGAAAGACGTCGAACGCGACTACTTCATGATGGCCGATGAAGCTAAGAAATACGGCATCATAGACGATATTTTCACCTCCAAAGCCGCAGCAGCGGTCGCTAAGAAGTAACAAGACTCTCCTACAAGCCCCGTCTGGCGGTAGTTTGCGCCAAACGGGGCTTTTTGCTACCCTGGATGTGTTCTTAACGTTACATCTCAACTTTAATAAATAGTCACTTTTCCCTTCCGCCCTACCCTAACCAACGAACTTTCTGTGAAAAACTTCCTGGTCACACTCTCCGTCCTCTAATCACAGCAACCGTTTCTAACGGGCTTAGCGCGGTTTGGAAACCCAAACCGTCATGTCATTAACAACTGTATTCATTCTTCTGGCCCTCGCAGGTCTAGGGGGCGCTGTCATCGGGTTCGTCTTCCGCTGGCTTCTAGTACTATCTCGCAAAGGCTCAATTGAACAGGAAGTAAAACACCTGCTTTTGGACGCGCGCGAAGAAGCGAAAGGCATTACTGCTGCTGCAGAGACTGTAGTGCGCGAAAAAATGGCTGAAGCCGAAAGCGCACTAAAAGAAAAAGAAGAAAAGGTTCTGCGCGCAGAGGACCGCGTATTCGCTCGCGAAGAAACACTCGACCGCAAACAAAAAGAACTCGACCAAGAAGTCGACACCGTTAAACAGAAGATTGAGGAAGTTAAGTCAATCAAAGAGCGCGCTGAAGGGCTCCTTAAAGAGCGCGCAGACGAACTTGCAAAAGCTGCCGGCCTTTCCAAAGAGCAGGCGCGCACTGAACTTATGCAGGAAATCGAGCGCGAAAGTGAAGAAGATTTCATGGTGCGCACCGCCAAACTTGAGCGCGATGGATACGAACGCTTTGAACGCCGCGCGCGCGAAATCCTCACTACGTCTATTCACCGCCTCGGCAACTCCGTTGCCTCTGACACCATGGCAACAGCCATCACCATTCCTAACGATGATCTGAAGGGCAAGATTATCGGCAAAGAAGGCCGCAACATCAAAGCGTTCGAGCGCGCAACAGGCGTTGAAGTCATTATCGACGACACTCCAGGCTCTATTGTGCTTTCTTCCTATGATCCCTTGCGCCGCGCTATAGCTCGCATTGCGCTGGAGAACCTCATCATCGACGGCCGCATCCAGCCAGCAAAAATTGAAGAAACCGTAGAAAAAGCAAAAGCAGACGTCAACAAAATCATCAAAGAAAAGGCCGAGGCAGCAGCGTTTGAAGTAGGTGTGCTCAACCTAGACCCTCGCCTGCTGCAGATACTCGGACGCCTAC
>JAGVKC010000066.1 GCA_020050775.1 Minisyncoccota bacterium | reverse complement strand
GTCATACCTTGTGATGCGCGCCCTAACAGATCATTGGCCGAAAGACTTTTTGTCTCTTCATCCGCTTCAATTCGGTTGCGCACGCGGATGGCATAGGCGCCTAACGCAGTCGTTCGATCGTTAGTGATGACACTCTTGTCGAGATCGTCGGCATACTGCCACGTCTGGAAACGCTCTTTGCACGCATGCATAGCCACATTAAGTGTAATGCCCTGTGCGACGATTATAATGCGCTCGAAACCATTTTGTTCCGGAGGAACCACCACCCCTCCAAGATTAAGGTCGAGCCCAAACACCGTGTTATAAAAGGTTTCCCATTCGGCTACCGCGCCTGAAGATATGCCCTTGTGGAGCAACGTCTTAAATGCTGCCCCGATGAGGCGAGGGTTGGCTCCGAGCCGCCGCACGGCAGCAGGATTCCCAAGCAGTACGCGTGTTGATTGGGCAATAAGCACTTCGTGAAAAGTGCCGATTTCCTTCGGCGAAAGCGCCGGGATCTTCTCATGCTTCGACACGAGCCGTTCCTTTCGTAGTTTCAAGGGACGCGGAAAATTCCGTTCCGTATAATATTATATACTATTTCAGTAAAAAGTCAATTTCACCCCAACACCTCTCGCGGCCTCGCTCCTACCATTCGCCCATTCGGGCGAATAGGCGAATGTTGTTAAAGGCCGGTTGCTTCTAGAGACTCATTTATGGCTTTTATGAGAGTTTTTCGGGAAGAAACTACTTTGTCTGAAAGTTCCATACCAAAAAAATCTCGCTCCAAAAACGGCGCAATCTCAGGTGTAGCGGGCAAATAGCCCAGGTCTGCGAGTATGCGCAGTACGAGTACACACTCGACCGCTTCCGCAGTTTCTGCGCTTTCAACGCGCGCAAGCGCGCCAAACCCTTCTTTCACAGTTACAAACAATTCTGCATGGGCTTCTTGGCCTGCAACCAAACGAAGAAGAAGTTTTCCGATGCGTCCCATGGCCCGGCGGCGGGCTACGTCCTGCGGCAAAATACTGCGCACATCTTGCGCACCCGTAAGTCGCCATTCGTGTTTACCTCTCACAATAGAAAAGTGGCCTGCGGTAAATGGCTCGAGGATGTAGCGCAGTTTAGAGCGTTCTAAACGCGCCGAGCGCGCAATAACACGCACGAGGCCTAGGTCTTCTGTAAATATAGATGCAAAAATATGAGACTCCCCCACTGCACGCTTCTGCAGAAGTATCCCATCGCTTGCGTGAATCTTATACATCGCTATTTATGGAGCGTAAGCTCTATCGGAAACGGCACGATGCCAGACGTTGCGTTTTCTGTAAGCGGCACTAAGCGCACTTGCGAGAGTCCGGTCTCGGCCGCAAGCACTTCTGAATATTCTTCGATGAATTTCTGTCCCTGTACGTTGGTAGCTATAGAAAGTGAGGGTCTGTCACCAATGGAATAGTTTTGTTTTTTGCGCATGTCTTGCACTGCGCGGATAAGTTCTCGCAGATACCCTTCGTTTCGCAACTGTGGCGTGAGTTCTGTGTCCAATACTGCGTCTTCGTGCAATTCCGTATTTTCTTTCACTTCTTTTACGTTTACTTCTCCAGCAACCAGCGCGCGCAACGCTTCGTCCGCAGGAAGCGTTTTAACCGTAAGAGTAGCAAGCGGCTGGCGGATTTTTATATTTGCGCGCTCACGCAGCTCCAGTCCCTTGGAGCATGCGGCGCGTACAGATTCCATATCTCTAATTAGCTGTGCATCCTCTATGCCCGCCTGTGGCCAGCTAGAGAGGTGCACGCTTTGCGCATCACCTTCTTCTTTAACGCGGCAAAAAAGGTCATCTGCATAAAACGGCATCACGGGCGCCATTGCATGCGCAATCATGTAGAGCACGTGGCGCAATGTACCAAGCGCTGCGCGCGTATCGGCAGTATTTTCTTTGAAGCGGTCTCTTGAGCGGCGCACATACCAGTTAGAAAGATCATCGACAAACCCCATCAGCGGGCGCGTTGCAACATCGAGTTCGTACGACTCGTACCCTTGTGTAATCTCTTCAAGAGTTTGTGCGAGACGTGCAAGAATCCATCGATCTAAAACCTGCGTGCTTTGCGTGCTGCGCGGTGTAGCGTCTGCATATAGGTCATAGAAACTGCGTACGTTGTCCAAGCGCATCAGGAGTTTCTTTTGTACTTCATCGACACTCTGCTCCTTAAACCGCAGATCTTCTGAGCGAACAACTGAAGAGGACAAAAGGTAGTAGCGCAAAGAATCTGCGCCGTATTTTTCTACCACTTCCATCGGATCAGGGTAATTGCGCAGGCGCTTGCTCATCTTCTGTCCGTCGCTTGCAAGAACAAGGCCATTCACAATGACATTCTTGTACGGACTCTTACCGAAGAGTGCTGTGCAAAGAACGATAAGGGAATAAAACCATCCGCGCGTTTGGTCGATGCCTTCGGCAATAAAATTCGCCGGGTAACCCTTGGTACCAAACCCCAAGAACCCTTTCGGATTACATGCATCGCTTTTAAATGGGTAGTGGTTGCTTGCAAACGGCATAGAACCAGACTCAAACCAGCAGTCGAACACATCTGGCCCACGCTTCCATTCGCCCTTCAGCGTATCCCCCATCGGCACCTCGTCTATATAGGGGCGGTGCAAGTCGAGTTCGTAGTGTGCATTGTGAGGGAATGGTACGAACGCAAGCGGCTTTGCTTCTCCGTGCGCAGGAAGCTCTTCCCGCTTTAGATCCTTGGAGTGAATGCGGGCGGCTATATTATTCATAAGCCAAATAGGATTGCCGTGCGAAACAACGAGAATATTCTTTCCTGAATACCGTTGCTCAATATCGAAGAGGAACTCTCCTACGCGCTGACGAATCTGTGTGAAGGATTCTCCGCCTTCTGGCGCTTCTGCAAAACGCGTCATCATGGAGCCAAAAAAAGCTCGCCATTCTTTGATAGATTTTCCTGAATATATACCGAGCCCTGTTTCGCGCAGGCGTTCATCAACCATGACTGCAGAGTCTGGAAGCTTCAGTTCGCGCTGGACTATTGCGGCAGTCTCGCGCGTACGCAAAAACGGCGAGGTAATAATAAGGTCTATATGTTTGCCCTGCAGATTCTTCGCCAAAAGCGCAACACGCGCCTTCCCATTATCGGTAAGGTGATTCTCCGGATCTCCTTCACTATCCAGTATTTGTTCGACGTTGCTGCGAGCCTCTCCGTGACGCATGACAAAATAGTTGTTTCCACTTGTGCGCACCATAGAAAGTACATCTTCAACTGAGCCTGCGACTTTTATTTCTTTAGTTTTGCTATGGCGCCACACAGGAATAGGTGCACCCCAATAACGGCTGCGCGAAATCGCCCAGTCCGGTGCAGACTCCAAACCGTTGCGGAAGCGGCCCTTCCCAACATGTTCTGGCACCCAGGAAATATCTGCGTTCTGCGTTAGAAGCTGCTTTTTTATGAGCGTCACGTTTACAAACCACGAAGTAGCAGCCCAGTTAAGTAGCGGCGTATCGCAGCGCCAACAGTGCGGGTAGGAGTGCTTAATTTTTTCTTCTTTAAACAGAAGCCCTCGCTCTTTGAGAAGCGCTGCAACTTTCTGGTCTGTTTCGCGCGGATTACCCTTTGGCTTAACCGAGAGTCCTGCAAAGTCGCGCACTGTTGCGGTGAACTTTCCTTCTTCGGTTACATGGTGAATAAGCGGGATTTTCTCCTTCTGTGCGAGATCAAGATCTTCTGCACCGAACGCTGGAGCAAGGTGCACAATACCTGTGCCGTCTTCCATAGTTACGTACGGCGCGCCGTACACTTTCCATGTGTGTGATTTGTGCTTGTGGAGTTCTGTAGCGAAGTAATCAAACGGCGGCAGATATTTTTTGCCTATAAGTTTTTTTGCAGGAAATTCTTCCACTATTTCTGGGTTCTCAAAAACCGCTGCGGCACGATCTTTTGCAACAATATAAAATTCCTCACCCTGTTTTACTTTTACATACACTGCATCTGGGTTAACAGCAGCTGCCGCATTGCCAGGAAGTGTCCAAGCGGTGGTGGTCCAAATAAGGAGCGAGGTATTAGGCTCATCGACAAGCGGAAGCTTCACCGTCACCGCAACATCGTCGATGTCTGCGTAGCCTTGCGCGACCTCGAAGTTCGAGAGCGTCGTGCCGCAGCGCGGACACAGATGCATGGATTTAAAACCTTCGTAGATGAGACCGCGCTTATGCAAATTCTTAAACGCCCACCACACCGACTCGGTGTAGGTAGCATCCATAGTCTTATAGTCGTTCTCCATGTCTACCCAGCGCCCCAGGCGCGGGATGATGCGCTTCCAATCGGAAACGTCTTTCATTATTGAGCGGCGCGCAGCTTCATTGAACTTTTCAATGCCGTAGGTTTCTATCTCGCGTTTGTTCTTTATACCGAGCTCTTTCTCAACAAGATTCTCTACAGGGAGTCCGTGGCAGTCCCAGCCCCAGCGGCGTGGCACTCGGTAGCCCTGCATCGTGCGGTAGCGCGGAATAGCGTCCTTAATAGTGGAGGCGAGGATGTGCCCGTAGTGCGGCAACCCGTTAGCAAACGGTGGGCCATCGTAAAAGGTAAACTCGCCGCGCGGTGCGGGCTTCTCGAGCGTTTTTTTAAAAATTTCCTCTTCGTTCCAGAATTTCAGTACCTCTTCTTCGCGTGCGGCTAGAGCGCTTTTGGGCTTTGGTGTGTCGTGGCGCATCTCTTCCCCGCCCTGTGTTTGGGAATCCATCCCTAGCAATATAACAAGTTATGGCTCTACTTACATCTCTTCCGGTACTGGAATGCCCAAAAGCTCCAAACCTTCTGCGAGAGTTTTTTCTACTGCTTCTGTTAAAAGTACCCCGTAGCCTGGGCTCTCTCCCCCAATAACGCGCGTGGAGGCATACCAGGAATTAAATGCACCAGCGAGCTCCGCAAGATATACCGCCACATGATGAGGCTGAAGGTCTGTAGCAGCACGCGATACAGTATCAGAGAAATGTAGAAGCGTGCGCTCCAGAACAGTTGCGTGTTCGGGCGCATCACTTTGCGATGCAGATACGTTTGCTTCTTTAGCGCCGCGCAGCAAAGAAAGAGCACGAGTGTGAGCGTACTGAACATACGGTCCGGAATCCCCCTCAAGTGAAAGGGATTTTTCTGGATCAAAAATAATATCCTTCGCACTGCCTTGTTTGAGAATGGCGTATTTTACCGCACCAACCGCAATCTGCTCTGCTGTTTTCTTTGCATCTTTCAGTTCCCTTCCCTGCATTTTTTCCATAGCAACCGCTTCCATATCGGCAAGTAGAGTCTCTCCGGTAACAACATTTCCTTTTCGCGAAGACATTTTACCTTCTGCAAAGCGCATCATGCCGTGAGATACGTGTTTGAGCAGACGATTCCACTCTGGATGCATGAGCGAGAGCACCTTAAGAATGACTTTGAAGTATGCATCCTGCTCGTTAGCAGTGATATATATAGAAGAATCGAAAGAAACTTTTTCTTTTTTTAGTTCTGCTAGGCCGAGCTCTTTTGCTTCATACGTCGGTAGCCCCCATTTGGTTATAAACACACGGGTATGAAGACCGTGGTTCTCGCCGCGGAAAATAGTCGCACCTTCGCTTTCTTCAAAAATCTCCGGATGTGCCTTTATAAGCGAGAGGCCGCGTGGTCCAGATTCGCTTTCAAAAAAATAATGATCGAACTTCGTGCCAAGCACACCGTAGAGCTTTTCAAAATGCTCTAGCGAAAGCGTGCGACCTTTTTCATACAGCGACTGCACGCGCGCATCGCTTTTTTCGTAAATTGTTTTATTAAGTCCGTCTATAGCAGCCTTCTGCGCAGGGTCATCTTCATAACGCGCGGCCCCTTCAACATAGGCCTTGCCTATATCTTCTATAGTCGGATTCTCAATATTCTTTTCAAGCAATACATAAAGTGCTTTTGCCACATGCGGACCTACATCGCCCTGATAGTTGGCGCGCACCACGGTATTGCCAACACTCTCCAGAAGCCGTGCGATGGATTCGCCGATAGCGTTACTCATGAGGTGGCCTATGTGGAATTCCTTAAACGGGTTCGGGTTGGTATATTCCACCATGACCGTGCTGCCAGTGCTTGCTTGTGGTTCAATACCTTTCGCAATATGTGCAACTGAATTAACGAAAGACTCGCGCGAAAGATGAAAATTTATAAAACCCGATCCGGCAATTTCTATGTTTGATACACCATCTATGGTTCCGAGTTTCTCTACAAGCGTCTGCGCAATCTCGCGCGGATTTTTACCAAGAGGTTTTGCCGCAGCGAGCGCTGCGTTCGTGGCATAATCGCCATGCTCCATAGATGCAGGCCGTTCAATAACAAAAGAAACGCTATCTGCACCCAAAGCAGCAAGGGCGTCTGACACTGCGCGTTCTAATTTTTGTCGAATCACTCCCCCAGAGTAACAGGTACATATAAAAAGAAAAATCGACTCCTTTTTAGGGGAGTCGGTTGTGTTAGTTTTGAAAGGCTGCTTACTTCTTGCCCTTCATGCTTAGGCGAAGGGCCGAGGCGGTCGGGTTTCGGCAACGTGCCGGTTTCGCTTTGGAAGCTGAAGATGATATCCGAATACGGGCATTCGTTGAGAAAGCGTTCGCGGACCCTCGGCCGCACAAGCGGCTGGGCTATGCTACCCCGCGGGAGGTTTTCAGGGCTTGTTGCAATTCACTCTAAAACTCAAGGATCCTTATAATGTTTTTGTAGACAGTGTTAGCTCCTCTGCTGCTTCCACCACAGTAAACGTGGTGCGGCCGATGAGCGCGCCTTGCGATGTTTCTACATTACAGCGCCAACGTCCGGGAGTAAGCGCGGACTTAATGGTGTAGCCACGATACCCATCACTGCGGCCGCCAGAAATATCAAACGAGATGCGCGAACGTTCTTCCCAGCGTCCGCTCTCTGCTACATATTCTTCCCATCTGTGAAAAATAGGAGCTTCAAGTGCAGTAGGTGCAAACACAGAAGAATAACAGAATGCACTCTTGTCCGTAGTCAGTGTGTATGTTGCGTTCGTGTTACGCCAAAATGCATACCATGGTGCTTTTTCATAAATCGCTACGTAGTCCCCTGCTGAGCGGCGCAGAAGTGAGTGGTACACGCCGATATCTTTAAGTGCCAGAGGCACCGGTGGAATAATATTTAAAAAATAGAGCATATTGAACACGATGAAAATCACGCCAAGATATGTACCAAGCGTGCGTAAGCCTATCAGCGATTTTCCGCGGAACACGGTGAGGTACAGAACACCAAGTAAACCTGCAATAATGAGCACACTTATAAGACCGCTGAGTAAAAAAGACCACATACTCATCGAATGCGTTATGAAAGTCGGTACCGCAATGACACAGTACGAGAGCAGCAACACGTAATACACCGACACGTTGAACTTCAAAAGCGAGTAGCGGCTGCGAAGATATTCATTCCCGATAATGAGAGCAACAAGCAGACCAATAAAGAGCGTACTGCCCGCAAGCGTACCGCTGCGGCCGTAGAGCACCAAAAGGTTAGACGCTAAACCGCCGAAACAAAATTGCAGCACTAAAAGCAAAAAGAGCGGTTCAGGACTCTCTTCGTTTCGCTTACGCACTTCGCGCAAATTCAGAATAACGATGAACGATGCTGCAATAAACAGATAGGAAAGCAAAAGTATGTTGTTTGGAATACTGTCGGGCCTATCCGCAACGATGAGGTCAAAGACAAAGCCGGTCGCAAGCGCACCGACACCAATATGGTGCTCGTAGCGCTTCCAAAATTCGAATATACGCTCCCAATGCTCACGCATGCACTTATTGTAGCCCGGTCTATATAAATGACTCAGGAATCGGGAACTTTTTACACATCTGTTTTATCTCTTGATGTATTGCATCTAGTTTTGCCTCCTCAGTGCGGTTAGCCAGTGCTTCGAGCATTAATTGCGCCACACGGGCACACTCTTTCTCCATAAAGCCACGCGTCGTAATAGCCGGCGTGCCAAAGC
>JAGVKC010000042.1 GCA_020050775.1 Minisyncoccota bacterium | reverse complement strand
GTCATTTATAACAGTGCCTGCAACTATTGCGCTTCGACCTGTTTCGTTAGCCAGCGTGTCCTCTGATTCGCCGTATACGAATACTTCCGTACGCGCCATACCAAGCGTTGCGGCTAAACAAAAGAGCCCCGCTAGAAATACATACGGGATGTGTCGCGCGCATAGTATGCACAGCACTCCAATGATTAAAAAAGTAACGGTTAGAAATGTTGCAGAAGAGAATAGGAGCGTAAGCGCGATACCCGCGCACAGTCCTGCACAGAAAATGTAAAGAATTTCTGCTCTCACGCAGTATGCGGCGCCCCCTTGTCTATTGCTTCGTTAACCAGCCTATCGGCATGTGCATTCTTTTCACGGCGGATATGCGTAAAAATAATATTCGGTACATCTTCTAAACGCATCTGCGCAACGCGTGCGAATTTTTGTTTAAGCGTAGGTTCTTTTACTTTATATATTCCTCCGAGCTGTCTGACGATAAGCTCGCTGTCCATGCGTACTTCTATGCTCATCTCTCGTAGCTTCACTCCATAGAGCTCTTTTGCAGCCTCGAGCGCAGCGATAAGCGCGTCGTATTCTGCTACATTGTTGGTTTGCTCGCCAATATAGCGGGATATTTCTTGCACGAGCTTCCCTTTTCCGTCTTCTAGTACTGCGCCAATACCCGCAGGACCTGGATTGCCCCGAGCACCACCATCTGTATGTATCAACAATTTCACTCTTGCAGTATATCGCGCAGAAGAGTTATATAACATCGACAACACGCAAACGCGGTCGCCCGTTCCAGTCAGTTTCTATATGCCCAACAATATCTGACTTTTCTCCTTCTATGATCGGTTTTGAAAAAGAATCTACAGTTGAAAAGAATGAGACTCCGCTGTAGCGGGAATCCCCGCGCGTAAGCGAAAGTTCGAGATGATTCTGTTCTTTGCCAAACATTTTTATAGTGCCTATAGAAACATTTGGAAATACTAAAAGTGGTTTGCGGTTCCCTTCTCCGAAAGGTGCGAGGCGCATAAGGTCGCGGCGCGCATGGGAGACTTCTGCTAAATCCACTTCTCTATCAAGCGTGACTTCCGGCGCTGCTGTGCCCTTTGCGCGCAACAGTTCGTAGGAGGCAGCCATGCGTTCGGGTAACTCATGAATTTTTTCTTCATTCACTGAAAAGCCGCCAGAACCTGCGTGGCCACCGAAGTGATCAAACACATCTCCTGCCGCCTGCATCCATTCAACAATGTTTATGTCGCCCACGCCGCGGCATGAGCCGCGCATCACTTCCCCGCCTTCGCGCCCCCACAAACACACCGGTTTGCCGTGGCTCTCTGCAAGAGAGTTCGCAACAAGTCCGAGCACCCCGGGCCGCCAAGCCGGACTGCCCATGACAATGACAGGACTTTCGGCTTGCGCAGAACCTGAGAGACGTTTGTGAACTTCTTTCACCGTTGCAGCTACAACACCTTTGCGTTCATCATTTATTTTATTTAACGCGCGCGCTAACTCGCGCGCCTCTTCGGCAGATGTGCACCCAAGAAGTTTTGAAGCAGCGTCTGGCGCGTCCATGCGTGACGCTGCGTTTATACGCGGTGCCACCATAAAACCAACATCATCTTCCGTGAGCGTACCTGGCTTAATGCGAAGAATATTCAAAAGCGCTGCAAGTCCAGGGCGGCGCGCACGACGCATCACTACGAGTCCGTAATGCGCAAGCATTCGGTTCTCCCCGCGCAGTGGCACCATGTCTGAGAGCGTTGCAAGACCCACTAGGTCAAGAAGCCATTTCTCCTGACCTTCGGCAAAATCGTCGGGGCGATTATGTACAAGAATTGCCTGCACAAGTTTCCACGCAACGCCCGCGCCGCACAAACCGTCGAATGGATACTTGCTTTCAGGGCGCTTCGGGTTAAGTACGAGCGCTTGCGGTAATTCTCCGTGCACGATGTGGTGATCGGTCACAATCGTTTCAATACCTTTCGTGCGGGCATGTGCAATTTCCGAAATATTCGTAGTCCCAAGATCAACAGTGATCATGAGCGTCACGCCTGCAGCGGCTAGTGCGTCGATACCGCCGACATTGAGCCCGTAGCCTTCTTTATGTCGATGCGGAATATAATGTGTGACCTTCAATCCGAATGCTCGAAGAAATTCAGTAAGCATTACTCCCCCAGGAACACCGTCGCAGTCATAGTCGCTCCATACGCCAACATGTTCTTCGCGCTTTTTTGCAAGAACAATACGCTCTACCGCCTGCGCCATGTCGGGCAATAAAAAAGGATCGTGAGAATCCCGCTGGAAATCAGGTGTTAAAAATTGCTCAATGTTTTCCTCACCCACTACGCCTCTTGCATGAAGCAGGTCTTTCAAGAGTTCTGGGTGTGCACGTTCGCGCAAACGATACTTATTCACGGGTTTAGTATACCCTTTCACACTATATTTTCGTTGCTTTTTTATGTTGTGTAGTTACGTCTAGCAACATGAATATCGCAGTGTGATACTCACGTTACGTACGAGATAAAAATCGCAGTTTACAACGACGAAAAATAGTGTGCGGGGTATACTGGAGGCATGCCTAATTGCATATTTTGTAGAATAGTTCGCGGAGACATTCCTTCCAAAAATGTATTCGAGGATGAAAAAACACTTGCATTTATGGATATACAGCCCAAGGCACCTGGACACACACTTCTTATTCCTAAGGCGCACTACCAATGGTTCGAAGAAGTACCTGATGAAATTTCGGATGTACTCTTCAGAAACGCAAAACAACTTGCTAAAGATATGAAGGAACGAGGTGACGGCGATTACGTGCACGTCTCTATCGTTGGGACCGATGTGCCGCATACGCACCTGCATCTCATACCGCGCAAGCTCCAAGAGAAACAGCCGGAAGTATAGTAAAACGCCGCGGAATATCCGCGGCGTTTTTTATTTCATATAGTGTATCCAGAGTGGCATAGTTGAGCACGCACCCATAGAAAGCAACACTATCGTACCAAATGCCCACCCAAGATATTTACGCCACTGTGGCACCGGCCGCCATTTTGCTGGCAGCACTCTTTCAGACATATCTGCACCTCCCAGGGAGCCTCAGGTAATTGTAGCGCTACTTTTTACCCTCAAGTGCTTCAATCGCAGGAAGTGTGCCTTCCGCTAAAAACTGAAGCATTGCACCTCCGCCTGTTGAGAGGAATATCTTCTGAGGATCAAACGTAACTTTTGAAAGTGCGGCAATTGTGTCTCCGCCCCCCACTACTCCTTTAGCTTTGCTTTGCGCGAGCGCTTGAGCAAGCGCGTCAGTGCTCGCAGCAAATCCTTCTTCATATATACCCATGGGCCCATTCCACAGAACAAAAGGCGCCGCCTGTATTTTTTCAGCCCATAGTGCAGCAGTTTTTGGCCCTATATCGGCAATTTTTTCTTCAATGCGAATATCATTTACAAACGACGTACGCTCTGCAGCAGCGTCTTTTTGTACAAAATATGCATCGAGCGCTACTACGAGCCGCTGATCCATAGCAATCTCCGGCGACACAGGTACTTCAGACACGAGTGACGCGCCGAATGGAAAGCCGCGGGCTTTTATGACGTCGTTACCAAGCGCTCCGCCAAGCAAGACCGTATCATACAAAGAAAGAAGTTTTTTTATGAGCGGTTCTTTAGTTTCGAATTTCGCTCCACCGATAATAGCTATTGAGCCTTTTGGAGGTGTAAGTGCTTCACTAAGCGCTGCGACTTCCTTTTCCATCAGAAGCCCTGCGTAGGAAGGAAGTAACGACGCAATGCCCACTATCGAAGCGTGGCTGCGGTGCGCGTCAGCGAATGCGTCGTTAACGAATACGTCTCCAAGCGATGCGAGTTCTTGTGCAAATACTGGGTCATTTGATTCTTCGCGAGGATCAAAACGGAGATTTTCTTTAAGTGTAATTCTTTCATCGTTCAGATGTTCTTTGAGTTTCGCCAGGAGCGGCGCAACACGCAGAGCTTCTACGACTTTTCCTTCAGGGCGCCCCAGGTGTGTGAGAAGCGTTATTGCAGATGCGCCTTTCTCTAGCAAAAATTTTATAGTAGGCAGCGCCGCACGAATACGCGCATCGTCAGCCACTACTCCCTCGTGCACAGGCTCATTAAAATCCACGCGCATGACGATGCGCTTGCCACTCACCTCAGCTTCGCGAACAGTTCTCATTTTTTGCATGCCTGGAGAATTCCGACGAACGAGTCAACTTGCGCACTCGCGTGACCTACCAAAAATCCGGAGACTCCTCCTTCTATAAAAAGTTCTTTGGCATTCTCTGGTTCTACTGAACCTCCGTAGAGTATCGGAATGCGCATTGCCTGTTCGCGCGGCAGTACTTCAGCAAGTGTTTTGCGTATAAAAATTACTGTTTCGCGCACGACCTCTGGCTTCATGGCATCTACTGCAGACTTGCCTATCGCCCAGACCGGTTCATACGCAACTACTAATTTGCCTGCGAGAGATTGCGAACCTGTAAGTGCGGAACGGATCTGCTCTGCGATAAAAGAGAAATGTGCTCCGTCCTGGGAGCGTTCGCACTCTCCAACACACAAGACTGGCGCGAGACCATTTGTTGCTGCAAGCACTAGCTGTTTGTGTACGTACTCATTGTCTTCCGTAAGACGACGTTCAGAATGTCCAATGATAGAAAAAGTTCCACCTGCCGCTTTTACCATAGCCGCTGACACGTCGCCGGTGTGTGCTCCTTCTTCGTGTCCAGAGAGAGTCTGAGCACCCACGCGAACACTCGAGCCCTTGAGAGCAGCTGCAACTACCGGAAGCAATGCAAAAGAAGGGGCTAATGCTGCTTCAACGCCCGCAAACGCACGTGTCTTTCTGCGCAGCGACTGAGCGAATTTCTTCGCCTCTAGCGGAGTGTGCACGTACATCTTCCAGTTGGCGATTACGAGACGTTTTTTGGTCATGGTATGTGCAGGAATGCCTGCAAAAACAATAGTATCACCGCGGATACTACTTTGCTTCTCCAAGCACCTCTTCTATAGAAGTCTCCCCTAGCGCCGCGCGGTACAGGCCGTCTTCCGCAAGAGTGAGCATGCCGTCTTTACGGGCTTGAGCTTCGAGGACCTGCGCCTGCGCGCCTTCAGCAATTTTTTCCTTAAGGGCAGTAGTAGGCTGCAAGACTTCGTACGTACCAATTGCACCTGCATACCCGTCTGGAGAATCAGTTGAAGGCACTGGACGAGGAAAGGCTATATCTTTCCATGCCTCTCCTTTATCGATACGTCCTTCTTCTTTAAGTGTTGAGAGGATGCGCGCTGCGTTTGCATGTTCTTCCAACGCATCTTGCTGCGCACGCGTGAGCTTGCGAGAGTCGGAGAATTGTTTGCCGGAAAGCATGCGCACTGTGCGGGTAGCAACAGCAAGCGTGAGCGTCGAGGAAAGAAGTTCTGGTTCCACACCCAGGCGACGCAACTTATCAAGAGCTTCCGAGGTGTTTGCGGCTTCCACATTCATAAGCACAAACGTGCCATGACTTGCAGCACGTGCGCAAAGCGCCGCTGTTTCGCGATCTCGTACATCTCCTACCATCAGCACGTCAGGATCTTGGCGCAACACTGAGCGTACGAGCGCAGACATTGAAAGCCCTTCGCTAGTTTCTGTTTGCGTTTGTGCAATGTGCGTTAAGGAATGCTCCACGATACGTTCTGCAGTGGCAATCGAAACATGAGGCGCATTCAGCGTATCGAGCATCGTGTAGAGAAGCGTGGTCTTTCCGCTTTGCGCTCCACCAGTCACAACCACCAGTCCTTTGCGTTTTAGCAAAGCTCCATGCACTGCCTCGAGCGCTTCGCCATGAAGTCCAAGGGATTCGAGTGTATAGCCTTTGCGCGACTCGTGCTGCCGCAAGATATGAAGCGAAATGCGTTCTCCTGCAACGGTCGGCAGCGAGTACACGCGCACAGTTATTTCTTCGCCGTCTTTTTGCAGTCGGAAACTTCCTTCTTGGGTTTTGCGCACAGGGAAAATTTTTGCTGCGGTTTTTACACGCGCTATCACTGTCTCCCCTTTTGGCGCCTGAAGTCGCATTGCTTCTCGCAGTACGCCGCCGATGCGATGACGCACCAAAAGCCCTTCGTTGGAATAATCTAAAAGTATTTCTGACGCATTGCTATGAAGCGCATGGAATACCAACGCTTCCACAACACGCGACTCTTGTTCAATGAGTCCTCCGTACTGCTCGCGCAGATGTTTTTGATATATAAGGAGTGTTTTGGTCATCGACTGCTGCGTCGTAAGCCGGGGCAGAATGCGATATTTCGGCTGCAAAAATTCTAGAGACTCTAAATCTGCCAAGTTAAGAAGTGCTACTTCCAAACCACGCTCTGTTAGTGCAAAGGCAACAATGCCCTTCTGTCGTGAAAGAGGTTCAGGAACCAGCGACAGAGCGTCGAGAGACACGTTGTCGCGAGAAAGCTGTACGAACGGTATACCAAGGGCGTGTGCCGAGGCGCGGCGCACTTCGTCTTCGCTTAGAAAGCCGCCCTCTACTAAGACATGCGCGAGCGGCTTGCCCTGAGCGCGCTCTAGCGCAGAAGCTACCTGCGAGCGGGAAAGAAGTCCGCTGTCTATAAGAAAGTCTTTCAACTCCGCCTCTCCAAGGTGCATTACTCCTTATAATACGGCACTGGATTGACTTTTAACATGTGGATGGGTAGGATATTGGTATCTGGTAACCGCCCTTATGAGGGTGGTTTTTTTGTTCCCTACTGCCAGATGCATAAAAAACTATCAACTAATATATTTCAGATATGTTCGACCTAAAAGTAATGAACTCAGTGCTGGGCGAGCTGGAAGAAGACCGCGGCATACCGCGCGCAAAGGTTATCGAAGCCATCGAAGCTGCGCTCGCGACTGCGTACAAAAAAGAATACGCAAAGAAAGGCCAGGTCATCCGGGCGCATATCGACATGGATTCCGGCTCGACTGAATTTTCGCAGGTAAAGACTATCGTCGACGAGAACTCTGTCCGCTTTGTAGAAGAAGATGAGGAAGACATTGCGCCAGAACCTACAGTAGACGCAGACGGCAACACCGTTGAACCTCTTCCGCGCTACAACCCAGAGCAGCACATACAGATTCAAGACGCGAAGCTCATCAAGCGCGACGCCGCTGTCGGAGAAGAACTTATCTTCCCTCTTGAAAACAAAGACGACTACGGCCGCATTGCCGCTCAGACTGCCAAGCAGGTCATCATCCAGAAAATCCGCGAAGCAGAGAAAGTTTCAGTGGTTGCAGAATACGGTGCACGCTCAGGCGAAATCGTTTCTGGTACCGTGCAGCGCATGGAGCGCGGCAACCTCTATGTAGACCTCGGCCGCGCAACCGGCATCCTCCCGTATGACGAGCAGATTCCTGGAGAGCGTTTCCGCCAGGGAGAGCGCATCCGCGCGCTTCTCTACCAAGTAGAAGAAAGCCCTCGCGGTATTTACCTGCGCCTTTCCCGCGCGCATCCTGACTTCCTTAAGAAGCTGTTCGAAATGGAAGCGCCAGAAGCATCACACGGCACTGTTATCTTCAAAGCAATTGCACGCGAAGCAGGCAGCCGCTCTAAAGTTGCGGTTGCATCAAGCGACCCACACGTGGACCCGGTTGGCTCCTTGGTGGGTCAGCGCGGCGTACGCGTCTCTACTGTTACCTCAGAACTAGGTGGCGAAAAGATAGACATCATCGAATGGTCGGAAGACACTAAACACTTCATTGAAGAAGCCCTCTCCCCTGCCCGCGTACTTGAAGTAGACCTTAACGAAGAAGAACACAAAGCAACTATCAAAGTTGCGGAAGACCAGCAGTCCCTGGCAATCGGCCGCGGCGGACAAAACGTACGCCTTGCGGCAAAACTTACAGGCTGGCGCCTGGACATTCAGTCAACCGGCGGAGCAAAAATCGCTGAAGCAGCTGAAATAACTGAGGTAAAAGACCTGCCTGCGCAGGCAGGAGAAGCCGCAGAAGAAACTAAATAAAATAAAAACTCCCGGACATTCTCCGGGAGTTTTTATTTTGGTTACACCTTAAGAACTGGGACAATTTGCTTTTTGCGCGAAACAATTCCAGGGAGCACAACCGTATCTTCTGTGACCGATACTTCAAAGGAAGACTGAATAATTTTTTTTGTGAGTTCGCTATATGTTAGTACGGTCGCTTCTTCTTTTAGAATATCTATAACGAAGAAGAGCACATCGTCAGTATCTTTTTCTGCCTCGAGAATATGTTTGATAGCAGCGATAATTCCGCTTTTACGATCAAGAATTGCTATAGGAGTAGTAGTTTCGACAACAGAAACGCGTATATTTTTCTCCCCAACCGGAAACTTCTTACTATCGAGATGTACGAGTCCTGAATCAGTGTAGTCGGATACATCAGACTTTGCTGCGAAAAGCTCGTTTGCATAAGCGGTTATATCGACGCCAAGCTCTTTTGCAATCTTTTCAGCCACCGCTTTATCATGCGGGGTGGTTGTTGGAGAACGGAATTCGAGGGTATCAGAAAGTATGCAGGAGAGCATGACACCAGCAATCTCTTTAGGAAGAGTGTCAGCAGCCTCACCCATCAAGTCATGTATAAGAGTCGCTGTGCATGCGAGCGGGCGCATCGTAATAGTCGGCGGACTCTTTGTCTCTAGACCCCCAACCAGTTTATGGTGATCGATGATAGCAACAATCTGCGCTTCATTTATATTGTCAGGCAGCTCTTGAGGATTGTTAGTATCGACGATTACCACTTCATCTTCACAACTGAGTGATTCAAGAAGTGCAGGTTGTGGCACCCCCCAACGACTGAGCATGAACTGCGTTTCCTTATTTAGTTCGCCAAGCACATAGGGGGTTGCAGGAGTGGTCGTGTGATTGTTGAGATACCACGCCCAGAGTATTGCAGAGCCGGTAGTATCGGTATCAGGAGACTTATGCCCAAACACTTTAATATTCGCCATATATTCTATGAATTAATGTGCCTAGTATAGCCAAAAAATGACTATATAACGAGGCGTAGTGCCCATGGAGTTCTCAACACCCGCCCGTAACACTACTGACGGGGTTTCGGCATATACTTAGGGTGACACGCTTATTCACTTATATATCTATTATGTTGCGCTTTTTACTTAGTGTTCTCGCTCTCTCACTCCTTACCGTGCCCTTCGCGTTTGCCCGTGCAGAAGTAGACGCTTCTGCGTCAGGTAATGCAACCGTGCAAACTACTAATACAAAGACAGAAGCGCAAATTAAAGCAGAAGGTGAAGTGAAGCCTCGCCCGCCGCTTTCGAAACCACTCCCTGCTATTCGTGATGCAGCCACTAATG
>JAGVKC010000038.1 GCA_020050775.1 Minisyncoccota bacterium | reverse complement strand
TGTTACTGCGAAAATAGAAGCGGAGTATCCGAATGGGACCTATGTTTTGAGAGAGGGAGATCTGGAGATTTATCTTGGGGTTCAAAAAGACCTCGCCAATGTTATCAATTTTTGCCAGAACAATCTCAAAACATATCTTGCAAATGGCACAGATACAAAGGTTCAGGAATTGAAGAAAATTATGTCTGGCGTTACAGGAGAGAATGAAGCCAATTTGTGGTAAAGTATTGATGTCGCCGCCAAAAAATTCACCGTTGGGAGCGAGGGCGCGGCGGAAGGGGGGTGTGGGGGGAATTCCGCCGCGCCCGAGCGTTCCGCCGGAGCGAAGCGGAGGCGGTCAATCGGGGTTCTCCGCAAAATGGGTTCTGACTTTTTCAAACAAACACCACCAAATACACAAAATCTGCCGCAAGGCAGATTTTGTGCTTTTGTGGACCCTACCGGGATCTCACTCCTGAGCCTCCGGCTCTTACAAACCCCTCGGTTTGTATGTTCCGCCACGGGGAGCTGGTCGCTCCCCGACCCCCTGACACGTGAGATCCTGAACAGAAGTCATAATACGAAAAAACGACACCAACTGGTGTCGTTTTTTCATATGGTGGACCCTACCGGGATCGAACCGGTCACCTCCTCATTGCAAATGAGGCGCTCTACCAGATGAGCTAAGGGCCCAAGCGAGACATACTAATACCCGCGCTTAGTATCCTACCCTATTTTTTAATTTCGTCTATCTTAGCCGCTAGAATAAAATCGTTCTCAGAAAGACCATCAATTGCGTGAGTCCACAACTCAATGCCAACGTTGTTATATGAAATAGTTAAGTCAGGGTGGTGCCCTTCTTCTTCAGCAATACGAGCCACTTCGTTTATAAACGCAATGGCCTGCTTGAAATTTTTGAAGGTAAAACTTTTAGCAAGCATGCGCGCACCATCCACCAACATCCACTCATGTAGCTCTTTGGCGAGTTCCTGTGCTTTTTCAGGAAGTAGGGGCGGCATCCCCTTCTCGCACGGTATGCAGCGGCGTTTAGCTAGCTCGCTCATACTTTCTTTCCGGTATGTGCGAGCGTAATAATATGGTCGAGAAAATACGTCAGCGAAGAGCCGACGGCATGCAACGCCTTAGGAAGTAGCGATTCATTGGTAAGTCCTGGCAACGTGTTTACTTCAAGGAAGTATATGCCGCGGCGGCTCACGATAAAATCCGAACGTGAATAGTGGGAAAGATTAAGATTCTCGTGCACTAGTTTTGCGATGCGCATCAGTTCATCTTTTTCGTCGCGGGTGAAATTTCCTGGGCAGCGTTCTATAGTATCGCCTCCGTATTTTGCTTCGTATGAAAAGAAGGAATGGTGTGGCGCAGGAACAATCTCTACCGGAAGCAGCGCGTAGGTTGCTTCGCCGCGAAAATCGTCTATAACGCCAACGGTCGCTTCCCTGCCTTGTATATATTCTTCTACAAGCGCACGGTCCGACACTTCAAACGCCTGCTCGAGCGCCCATGCAAGCGCATGAAAATTATCTGCAACTGTTGTTCCAACGGATGAACCGCCTATAACTGGCTTAACGATGGCTGGGTGCGGAAATGTACGGAAGATATCGAACGCCACGGCTTCCAAATCTGCACGTTCTGCAGGTTTTTCAACTACCATGCCGTGTACTACTTTCACACCCACTTTTTTTGCAACTTCTTTAGTCCGATGCTTATTGAATGCGAGCGCAGAAGAGAATGCGTCTGAGCCAGTGTATGGCACCCCAAGCGCATCAAGTGTGCGCTGTACCTGACCATCTTCGCCATAGTGGCCGTGCATGGCATTAAACGCCACATCTACTCCTGCGAGCGCTTTTTCAGGGTGAACCGTAACACCATGAAGATGCCACTGCCCATCGCGAGAAATAAAAATATCCCTTGGATCGTACTTTTCGCGTTCAAGGGCTTCAAGCACCGCAGCGCCGCTCTTGAGAGAGACTTCGTATTCGCTGGAAGGCCCGCCGCGCAGTACGCCAACAGTAGTTCGCATAGAGAAAAGTATACCACTGGGCACCACTTCCAATACCACAGATGGTTTGCTATGGTCGATATAGGACAGTACTTACAGGAGAGACTTATGAAAAAAATCCTTGCGCGCATCAAACATCACGTAATACGCTTGTATTACCTTCGACGGTGCGGCAACGGAGCATTCCCAATCAAGCTAAAGTTTGATCAGGGGAATCTTCACTTCACCAGCCACGCTGGCGGATATGAAGACCTAAACAAAGACTATGTCGATGTATTGGTGTACGACACTTCCGGCGCGTACACCCTGCCCTTCACCGCTATTACCTGGAATCGTGAGCATTGGAATACTATTCGCGACCAAGTAGACGGCATGTTCAATGGTTTGGCAGAAGCAAAAACACATTCCGCAGAGCGTATGATCGCTCTCGAAAAAAGAGAGGATGAAGCCGAGAAAAACCTCAAGTCTATCCTAGCTAATCCCGTACTCACAGCAGAGGCTTTCCCCGATCCTGAGATGCGCAAAAAGATACTTCCACTCTTCCAGTATTTGAGAGAAATTGGACGTAAGGGCGCGCGTACCCAGGAAGTTTAAGTAAAAAAAGCCGCTCTAGTTAGAGCGGCTTTTTCTTATTCCATAGTGAGATTCTGACGGCTGCGTTTACGGTGATACCCAATACGCTTCGCTCCTCGGAAACACCACAAGAGTAGTTCCACTTTCTAAAAGGTGTACCTCATGAAAATTTGGTCGCCCTCGGTTTTCCCACGGCTTCGCCTGCCTTCCGACACGGGGAACTCCCGTTCCCCGACCCCCTCACTCATTTCATACAATTCGTCGAGTACGACGATGATATGAAATGGCAAAACGGTGAGCTTCTGCGTTTGCGAGAAGAATGTCTCTTTCTTTTCCTTCTATAACGGTTCGATCACCCTGTATGGAGCGCGGACGATGTTTTTCGTCTTTTACGACGCCAACAATAGGAATTTGTATTCCATATTGCTGCAGCACTTTTGTTGCACCGTTCATCTGCGCAGTAGACCCATCCACCACGATAATGCGCGGGAGCGGCCATTCGTCGTGTCCCAAGCGCCTCGTGAGTACTTCTTTCAGTGCCCCCACATCATCCCCTGGCGAGGCTGTGCGTATGCGGAATTTACGATACTCGTTTTTATTGGGCATTCCGTCTTCTACTACAGTCATAACGCCGACATTCGCGCTGCCGCGCAGATGAGCCATGTCGTATGCTTCTATGCGATTTGAAGTTCCTCCTGGTGCCCGATACTCTTCTTTAATAAGCGAGACATCTTGTATATGTCCTAGCGCGAATATCTGCTTGCGCAGACGCGAAGCTTCTTCAAAGCGTTCGTCCTTTGCAGCAACTTTCATCTCTTTTTGCAGAAGTTGTGTGAGCTGACTCTTTTTTCCATTAAAGAACAAGGCGAGGTGGCGGACAGTATGGCGATATTCTGCCTTTTCCATTTCACCAGAACACACGCCCGGACAAAGACCTATCTGGCAATTGAAGCAAGGCTTTGGTTTCTTGCCTACTTTAATCATCTCCTGCGCTGGCGTGCAGGTCTCTCGGTACGGAAAAATGCGGCGGATTATCTTCATAGCCTCGCGCAACTGCATCCCGTGCGGGAACGGCCCAAAACAATGCATTCGCGTGTCTGGTGGAAAATCGTGCGCAATATTTTTTCCGCGCACCACCACTACCCTCGGGAAATCTTCCTTGGTAAATACCACATAGTTAAAACTCTTATCATCTTTAAGGTCCGTATTGTGCGGAGGCTTATGGGAACGCACTAAACTCGCTTCCAAAAGAAGCGCCTCTAATACTGAGTCAGTTTCTCGCCAATCCAGCGTGTGAGCTTTAGCGACCATACTTGCAATAAGCGGACTACGTACTGAAGCAATGTCTGGAGCAAAGTAGCTGCGTACACGGTCACGCAGAGATGTAGCCTTGCCGATATAGAGTACTTTGCGGTTTTTAGCCAAGAAGAAATATACTCCGGGGCCGTCCGGTAATTTCTTCGATTTCTTCTTAAACTGCTCTATCTGCATAAAATCACTATAGTCTTTTTTGATGCATAAAAGAAAGACCCGCGGCTATAAGCCGCGGGTCTTAGTATGTGTGACATAGTCATGCTCAAGCACATCCAAAGCCTGAGCAAGTACCTTATCTTCTAAGGGAAGTCTTTCCTTAAAAGAACTGAGGTAGTCTTTGATGTTCAGCGATTGATCCTTCTCCCGTAACGCCTTATCGAGCGTATACTTTATTAATTCAAGAAGAACAATATCAGCAGAACAGAACCCTCTCTCAAGCAAACGTCTGTGTCCTGCTACATAGACAAGCATGCCGCGGGCCGTAGGATCCTTACGAAGTTTGTACACCTCATCGACCGCCTCGCCATATGCTGCTTCAGCGTCTATCGAAAATTTATCAAACAGCTTATCGCAATTTGATTCAATCCGATAAGGAAAGCGTCCCGATTGAGGAGGTTTGTCGTCAAGGCTAAGCATTTTCGCACTACCTGCTCAAGCCTTACGCGCTCCGATTTCTTGATGCGTCTTGTCGCAACACTCACGGATATACTCCACTGTATGTTGTACTCTCCCGTATCCAGTACGGATGCTACGCGAAAATACTTATTTTCTCAACCTAATAGCCCTTCAAAGCCTTCTTGAGGTACTTACCCGTGT
>JAGVKC010000027.1 GCA_020050775.1 Minisyncoccota bacterium | reverse complement strand
GATCCAATCGCTACGCACCGCGAAGTTCTCGGTCTCTTCGTGGTAGGCGTTCTTCTTCTCATGTTCGGTCCGCTGTCGATCTTTCTCGGACTCGCAGAACACTGGGCACGATACCAAAAGGCGAAACCGTTTCTCAATCGTGAATCCTCGGCGCGCCTTACGCCCTGAAAGGTTCAACAAACAATCCCCGGCATCGAAAGATGCCGGGGATTTTACTATTTATTATTCCGAGAGCAGCGTGTCGATGCGGTTGAGGTCGCGCGGGAAGAGCGTTGCTTCTTTTACGTTCGCAATATTAAGAAGGCGCGCCGTAAGACGCTCAAGGCCTGTTGCAGAACCACCGTGCGGTGGCATGCCTACTTTGAAGGCTTCTAGATAGAATTTAAATTTCTCTGGGTCCAAGCCCTTTGCTTTTGCGCGTTCGATAAGGGATTCCAGGTTATGAATACGCTGGCCGCCGGTTGAGATCTCCAGTCCACGGAACAGAAGGTCGAAACTTTTTGAGTAACCAAGATTATTCTCATCCTCGTACGTATAGAATGGGCGCTTACTCATTGGGTAGTGTGTTACGAAGACAAAGTCGCTCTTGTGCTCTTTTAGCGCCCATTCGCACAGGGCTCGCTCGTGTTCAGGTTCCAAGTCTGGCTCATCTGTCGAGACACCAAGTGCGGCTTGCGCTTCGCGCAGCGTGAGTACAGGAATACGTTCAGGGAGTGCAACTTCAAGACCAGTTTTTTCTACTATTTTGCGCATAGCACGTTCAAGTACGGCCATAACATCGGTATGGTCTTTAATGAAGCCCATCTCGAAGTCCATGGAAGAATACTCAGAAAGATGGCGAGTTGTGGCATGCTTTTCGCCGCGGAATACTTTTGGAGTTGAGAATACGCGTTCAAATACGACAACCATGATTTGTTTGTACAACTGAGGGCTGGTGGCTAGGTACGCTTTTTGATCGTAGTAATAATCCACCTTAAACGCTGCGGCACCGCCTTCGGCGTCGCCTCCTACGAGTGCGGGAGCTTGAAACTCGATGAAATCTTCTTCACGCAAAGCCTCGCGAAATGCTTCGATGATAGTTGACTGAGTTTTAAAGATGTTGCGTGCCTTCTCGCTGCGCAGAGTGTAGGGCTGGTGGTCCAGGTAGGTGTCTAGGTTTATCTCCGCTTCAAGTTCAAAAGGTACCTCAGCGCGCGACAGCACTGTAATGACGTGTATTTCAAGTTCAATGTCACCATTTTGTACATCGGCTTTTATATTCTTTTCAGGGCGCTTGTTTACGGTGGCTTCAACAGAGACTACAAATTCATTGCGAACTTCTTTTGCAGACTCTATTGCTTCGCTTTTAGGAAGTACAACACCTTGCACTTTGCCGGAGCGATCGCGAAAATCGAAGAAAATCATTTTTCCTTGGTCGCGGCGGACGTCTACCCAGCCTTGTACAAGCACTTTTTTGTCTACGTGCGCACCAAGTTCACTGATGAGTGTTCGTTCCATAGTATTAGTAGAGACCAACGCCTATTTTTTCGCGCACTTCTTTCATTTTCTTTGCTGCTAGTTCGCGTGCGACGTCACGGCCGTCCTGAAGAATCTTAATCACAGATTCGCGGCTAAGCGCAGCACGGCGCTCGCGCATAGGAGCGATTGTTTTAATGATGTTCTCTGCTAGAAGCTCTTTCGATTCTTTGTAAGAGATGGTTCCCTCTACGTAACGCTTTTGAAGTGTAGGAATTTCCGGCGTAAAGTGACGGTGTAGTTGGAACGCCACATCTGTTTCTGGATTAAGCGGGCTACCTGCGGGAGTTGAGTCGGTAACAATAGACATGACTGCTGTGCGGATTTCTGCGTCGGTACCAAAGAGCGGAATGGTGTTTCCATAGCTCTTCCTCATCTTTTTGCCGTCAGTGCCCGGAATGACACCAAGGGAGGCAATGATGCGTTCTTTAGGTTCCTTGAATGTTGCACCAAACGCTGTGTTGAACTTAGAAGCAGCTTCGCGTGCGTATTCCACGTGTTGGCGCTGGTCCTCGCCTACTGGTACGACGTCTGTGTCGTAGAGAAGTATGTCTGCAGCCATAAGCATGGGGTATGTAAACAGGCCGGCGTTTGCTTCTAGACCTTTCGCTACTTTGTCCTTGTACGCGTGCGCCTGCATAAGGAATGGCACGGTAACAAGGCAGTTAAATATCCAGGCAAGCTCTGTGTGTTCAAGTACATCGGACTGCTTGAAAATGACAGCCTTGGTGGGGTTGATGCCTGCTGCGATGTAGTCCGCGACAACATCAACAATGTTGTCCTGGAGGATTTTTGGATTTTTAACAGAGGTGAGTGCGTGGTAGTCGGCAATCATGATAAGCCCCTCCATTTCGCCAAAAAGCTCCACCGTGGGTTTTAAAGCCCCTAGGTAGTTACCTATATGAAGCTGCCCGCTTGGCTGCAGGCCCGTAAAAAGACGCATGTTTTGCCCTGACATATGAAACAATCATATCAAAAAATGGCTTAACAGGCTCATCCTTAGGGGCTTGACAGAAAAGATATACTGGTATATAATGGTTTATGAAGGTGCGCTGGGAGTGAGCGGCACCGATAGAGCGCTAGAGCTAAACTCAGCGATCCCCTCGGAGCAGCCATAGGCGCTCCGAGGGTCCACCTGGACGATGATGACGGTTCAGGAACGGAGCAATAGTAACAGCCATCCCCTTAAGTAGGTTGCCATCTGCAGACCGAACAAGTGAACACGAGCAGAATGCAGATACCCCGAGAACTAAGTTCTCGGGGTTTTTATTTTTTATTTATAGTCACAGATAGTTCAATCATCGTCATGATTGAATTTTTAGATTTTGCCTATAGTCACAGATATTTCTCTCGCCGTCGCGATAGAAATTCCGCGACCCCGTCTCGACTATTTTTTCTACTGACAAAATATGTCTCCGACCGATACAGGTGCGTCGAAAAATAAAGCAGTTTACTTTTCTTGCCCTATATCCCTTCTTCCTTCAATTTTTCTACGAGAGTTCGGGCAGAACGAGAGAGCTTGCTTGGCAGTTGGATTTTTACGCGCACCAGTAAGTCACCGCGCTTACCGCGTGCAAACGGTACACCCTTCCCTTTTACTTTAAGTATTTCTCCGTGCGTAACGCCTGCAGGAATATCTATAGTTTCTTCTCCTTCCAGTGTTTGGATTTTATAGCTGGTTCCCAGAAGTGCATCAGAAAGTTTTATCGAAAGATCAGTCATGAGGTTCGGCCCATCTTTTTTGAAGCGAGCATCGTTCTGTACGTGCACTTTGACGTAGAGGTCACCTGAAGAGCCGCCTTGAGCAGCTTCTCCCATACCAGAGAGGCGTATCATCTCTCCTGCCTCAATGCCGGCTGGGACCATGATTTCGATTTCATCTTGTTTCTTATAGACTCCTTCGCCTCGGCAGGTTTCGCATTTTTCTTTCGGAATCTTGCCGGTTCCGCGGCAATGGCGGCACGGTTGAACCATAGTGATGGTGCCGAAAATAGAATTATTTGTTTCGTGTACTTTGCCAGCGCCGTTGCAGTGCGTGCACGTCTGCGTCTCAGTGCCCATTTTTGCACCTGAACCCTGGCAGCCATCGCACACAGACGTTTTTGCAAGAAGTACCGTGCGCTTTATACCGAAAATTGAATCTTTGAACGAGATTTCAAGGTCAATCGAGATATCACGGCCGCGGCGAGTCCGGGTTGCACCTCCTTGGCCTGCAAAGAAGTCGTTAAACACATCGCCCATGTTGAATTCGAACCCTTGGGAGAATGCGTCTTGAAATTGTGAGAAGTCGAAACCGCCGCCATTAAAGCCGCCTGCTCCAGCCCCACCTCCTCCGAACACGCGTCCATATGAGTCGTATTCCGCGCGCTTCTTGTCGTCGGAAAGAATGCTGTATGCCTCGGATACCTCTTTGAATTTGTCTGCATCACCCTCTTTCTTATCTGGATGAAATTTGTGAGCGAGTTTGTGGAAGGCTTTCTTTATCTCTTCCTTCGAAGCGGCTTTAGTAATACCCAGGACTTCGTAGTAGTCGCGTTTTGATGACATTAGACTGATTCTACTTGCGCGCTTCGTCCTCCGCAAGCGCTTCATCGTTTTCCTCCATTATTTCTTCAGGAAGCTCCTCGCTCTCCTTATCCACTTCATCTGGGTCTACAAGAAAGCCGCCCGCCTGGATGCTCCACAGCTTCTTGTAGAGCCCTTCCATTTCAAGCAATTCTTTGTGCGTACCCTGTGC
Organism: Minisyncoccota bacterium; assembly: GCA_020050775.1. Taxonomy (GTDB): domain Bacteria; phylum Patescibacteriota; class Minisyncoccia; order Phycocordibacterales; family SBAW01; genus GWA1-54-10. The sequence goes on along the minus strand of JAGVKC010000027.1, from coordinate 6,483 downwards.
CACAATTTTACCCTCTTCCATAACAAGAATTCTGTCCATTTTCATAATGGTTGATAGGCGGTGAGCGATAACGATGACTGTTTTACCACGCATAAGGGTCTCCAGAGCGTCCTGGATGAGATGTTCAGACTCTGAGTCGAGACTTGAAGTTGCTTCGTCTAGTACCAAGACAGGGGCGTTTTTCAGTATGGCGCGAGCTATAGCAACGCGCTGACGTTCCCCGCCGGAGAGTTTTACACCGCGCTCGCCCACGAAGGTATCGTATCCGAGCGGCAACTGGGAAATAAACTCGTGACAGTGAGCTTGTGTTGCTGCTTCTATTACCTCTTCGTCCGTGGCGTCGAGTTTTCCATAACGAATATTTTCTTTAAGCGTGCGATGGAAAAGGATAGGTTCTTGGGGTACGAATGCTATAGCTTTTCGCAAACTTTGCTGAGTCACTTCAGCTATGTTTTGGCCATCAATAAGAATGGCACCTTTCTCTATGTTGTACATGCGCAAAAGCAACTTGGTAATAGTTGTCTTTCCTGCACCTGAAAGTCCTACGAACGCCACTTTTTCTCCGGCACTGATGCGGATATTGAATTTTTGCAGAACTTTCCTACCATCTTGGAAGCCGAATATAACATCGCTGAAGTTAATGACTCCTGCGCCCACTTTTAGATTCTTAGCGCGTGGCATATCTTCGATGTCGTGCTTTTTTTGCAAGATTTCTACCATTTCGCTTGCGTCTGCTATGGATGCATATATGGTTCGAAATTGACGACCAAGATTCCATACGTTTCCAAAGAGTCCAAAAGCGTACGACTGTACAAGCACAATGTCGCCAATAGTCAACACACCGATACCCCAGTAATGGATGGCGCCAGCTAATAGGGCAATGTTTACGCTTATAGAAAGCAAACCTTGTATGCCGTATATCAGAAGGTCGCCCTTCCAGACCTTGTCCCATGCTTTTTTAAATTCATCTATAGCGCCCGCAATACGTTTGTTTTCAAACGCATTGCCTGCAAAGAGAAGCACTGTGTTTTGGTTGGATATTGAATCTGCCAGAGTGGCGGTTATTTTTGTATCTTCGACTGCGCGTGCAAGACGGTACGGCCGTTGCGCTCGGACCATCAACCACTGCACTAATACAAATAGTAGAACCCACACAAACAATATGATCCCCAATAATGGAGATCGCAAACTTAGGACGACTGTAATACCCAAGATATAGAGAATTGCTGGCAGTATGACCGTCTGCGCTGAGAGATATAGTGACTCAAAGGAACCAGCATAACGGCGAACGCGCTGTGTCAGCGCTCCTGAAAAAGAGGAGGTAAAGAAGTTGTGGGAATGATGCATCAGGTGCTCGTACGCTTCGTACATGAGCCGTGAACTTACTCGTACGATGACCGCGAGCCCTGCACCCATTTCGATTCTTCCTCCCACCCAACCTAAGATGCTTGACGCAAGGTACGCGCCAAGCAGAGCAAAGAGAATACGTGCTGAAGCAGGTTCTTGCGAAAGCGTTGCGATTTGGTTGATGATATTACTGAGTACGAGAGGACTAATAATGTTAGCCGCTTCCATCATCACCACTCCGAACACGGCAACTGAAACAAGGGGCCCCTGCGTGCGGGTGCGACTCCAGTACCTCTGCAACACCGACTTGGTGAGGAGGTTTCGTTTCTTCATTCCCTCTGTCATATATCTTTACTACTTTATCATTAAACAAAACACCCGCTTTTCGGCGGGGTTGTGTGTTATTTCTGTTCAGGCTCTTTTGGTTCTTCTGGAGCGCTTTGTGTACCTGGTTCTTGCGGCGGTGTTTGAGGAGCGGCTTTCTGTATAGCCTCGTATGCTTTTGAGAGTTCGCGTGAGAGATCTTCTGCAGCAGCTTTTATTGCTGCCGCATCTTCGCTCCCTTTCTTTGCTTCAAGGTCAGTAATTTTTGTGTTGATGGCGGTTTCAAGTTCTATTGGCAGTTTGCCTTTGTTGTCTGTAAGCGCCTTGCGCGAAGTATAGACCGCTTGTTCTGCTACATTGCGCGCTTCTGCGAGTTCTACTTTCTTCTTGTCAGAGTCCGCATTCGCTTCGGCATCTTTGCGCATACGCTCAATGTCTGCCTCCGCGAGCCCGGAAGAGGCTTCAATGCGGATACTTTGCTCTTTATTAGTTGCTTTATCTTTTGCTTTTACTGAGAGAATGCCGTTTGCATCGACGTCGAATGTAACTTCAACCTGCGGAAGTCCGCGCGGTGCTGGCGGAATGCCATCAAGCACAAAGCGGCCGAGCGATTTGTTGTCAGACGCCATCGCGCGTTCGCCTTGAGTAATGTGAATTTCCACAGACGTCTGGTTGTCTGCCGCGGTAGAAAACACTTGCGAGCGGCTAGTTGGAATAGTTGTGTTGCGCTCAATGAGTTTCGTTGCAACGCCACCCATGGTTTCAATACCAAGCGAGAGCGGAATAACATCCAGAAGCAGTACGTCGCGCACTTCCCCGCCAAGAATGCCTCCCTGGATAGCTGCGCCTATGGCAACCACTTCGTCAGGGTTAACCGACATATTAGGCTTTTTGTTAAAGAATTTCTCTACGGCGCCTTGGAGCGCGGGCATGCGGGTCTGGCCGCCTACGAGAATGACTTCGTTGATGTCGCCAATCTTAAACGGCGAAGCTTCCATCGCGCGTTTAGTGATAGCGATAGCACGTTCCACAAACTCTGACGCAAGTTCTTCAAGCTTTGCACGTGTGAGCTTAATAAGAAGGTGCCGTGGACCAGAAGCATCTGAGGTAATGAATGGGATGTTTACTTCGGTTTCTGTTGCGGTAGAAAGCTCTATCTTTGCCTTCTCTGCACCTTCGTCGAGACGCTGGCGCGCAAGAGGGTCATTGCGGACGTCTATACCAGATTCCTTTTGGAATTCAGTTGCAAGGTAGTCCATGATCTTCTGGTCGAGGTCTTTGCCGCCAAGGTGTGCGTCACCGTCGGTCGATTTAACTTCAATAACGTCTGCACCGACTTCAAGTACAGAAATGTCAAAGGTTCCGCCTCCGAAGTCGAAGACCACTACTTTCTCATCCTTCTTCTTATCGAAGCCGTACGCCAGAGCTGCTGCAGTGGGTTCGTTGATAATGCGCTTTACATCAAGGCCTGCGATTTTGCCTGCGTCGCGGGTAGCGGCGCGCTGGGCGTCATTAAAGTAAGCCGGCACTGTGATAACTGCTTCGGTAATAGGTTCGCCCAGGCGCTTCTCCGCATCTGCTTTTAGTTTTTGAAGAATCATTGCGGAGACTTCTTCTGGGCGGAACCACGCATCGCCCATTTGTACTTCTATGCCGCCGTTTTGAGTTTTTCGTATTTCAAATGGAACAGACGACTTGTCTTTCTGGACATTCGCTTCGTCGAATGAGTGGCCTATAAAACGCTTTATCTGATAGACCGTATTTTTAGGGTTGGTTACACCTTGACGGCGCGCAATGAGGCCTACAAGGCGTTCGCCTGTTTTAGAGGTCGCAACAACCGAAGGCATCGTGCGAGCACCTTCCGACGTTTCAAGCACGCGCGGTTCTCCGCCCTGCACAATAGCCATTGCAGAGTTTGTTGTGCCCAAGTCTATACCAAGTATTTTTCCCATATAATTTTTTTGTATTAACCAGTAACTTATTTGTTGTAGCTGCCTATCGAAACTTGTGCCGGACGTATAACCCTTTCGCCTACTGCGTATCCGGAACGTTCAACTGACACAACGGTGTGATCTTCTTCTGCCTTTTCTACTGGAACTTCGCGGACTGCTTCGTGTTTAGAAGGGTCAAACTTCTCTCCAAGCGGCGTGTAGAGCTTAATCTTGAAGCGCTCCAGAGAACGGACTAACTCTCGGTATACACTCATGACCCCTCCTTTCCATTCAGGTGAAGCCGTTTCGTACCACTTTGTGCGGAATGCCATTTCAAAGGAATCTAGTGCTGGGATGATGGCTTCTGCCATATCCGCGCGCAAACGGTTCTCCTTATCTTCCAAAAGAGCGGCTTCTTCACGCTTAAAATTGGCAAAATCGGCCCGAGAGCGCTGCCACCCTTCTAGGTACTCCTGCTTCTCCTCGACTGCTTTTTTAAGCTTCTCGCGGAGTTTCTTGAGTGCTCCAGGGGTGCTGTCCTCGGGTTCCTCGTCGGACGAGGACGCAGCTTCCTCTTCTGGCACGAACTCTTCCTCTGTATCGTGCATGGTAGGGATATTGTATTCGTGCTGGAAAGAATGTCAAATACTTTGGATTGATATATCAATCCATGATTGCTACCATAGGTACATGAAAGTAAGAATTAAAACCCTTCCTGAAAAACAACGAATAGAAGTACTAGACATCCTTTACACCGCAGCTGGAGGGGTGCGCGGCCGCGCAGCGATGAAGCTTTTTCTCCGAGATCTTTTGACTGAAAGCGAACGCATCATGCTTGGCCGACGTATCATCATTGCAAGAATGCTTATAGCCGGAGAAACTCAACGTCGCATAGAAGAAGAACTAAAAGTGGGTCGCGACACGATAGGTCGGGTGCAACGTTGGCTTGATGACCAGCTTCCCGGTTTTGAGAGTGCTGTAGCTGAGCTTGAGAAAGAACTTAGTGCTCGAGAATTCAAGCGCCTTTACGCACAAAGTGCTCTGTTCAGACTTAAAAAGAAATATCCTGCGCATTTTCTTTTATTTCCTTGGCCCAAGGGGTACTCAAAAAAGAAATAACGCTCATTGTAAATGGATTGATATATCCATCCATTATTTGTTACGAAGTGAACATGCCTAGTGAGCATACGCATGCAAACCGAAAGCTCACTGCCGGGTCAATATAGACAAAGAAAAAATAAAGCCCCAGACCGAAGTCTGGGGCTGATTAGGAGCCGGAAGGTTTATGTAACCCAGGCACCTCTTGGACCTTGCCTTGCTCGAGCACTACAAGGACCGAAATTCGCGGGATCGGTGGAAATGGCGATAAATCTTTCTTCTGCCAAGTTTGCCATGACAAAACTTATCCGGTATTAGCCTCCTCCTCTTGTCCTTTCGGTTGAGGGATCTTCTTGCGAAAATCAATCTTAGCCGCTGTTAAGCGGAAAGAGGGGTTATTCCGAACCACATCTTTGTGAGATACCGAAGTGCGCACCTCGGATTCCTTGAAGTCCTCTTTATCTTGAGGCCTCTCATCCTGAAAACACAGGTACCAATCCAATATAAAACTAGCCCTTTCGGGCTAGTTAGTCAATTGAGGGGTGTGATTAGCGCTTCCGTCACAAGTCATTCGTTCACCTACGTTCACGAATGCTCGCGACCCCGCCTCGCCTATATTCCGAAACGGAATATATGGCTGCGGCCGTCGAAGTGTCGCGTAAAAGCAAAGCAGTTTGCTTTTACTAGCGCTTCGACCACTGCTTGCGCTTGCGGGCTTTGACGAAGCCTGCCTTGCGGCGTTCTTTCGCGCGAGGATCGCGTTTGAGGAACCCTTCTTTCTTGAGTGCACCGCGCAGGCTAATGTCGTGCTCAATGAGTGCGCGAGAAATTGCATGGCGAACTGAGGTTGCCTGGCCTGCAATACCGCCTCCAGAGACGCGTACGGTAACTGCAAACTGTGTTGGGAGAGTTACTTTAAGAAAAGCTTCAAGCGCGGTCATGCGAAGCTGTGCTGTCGGAAAGTAGTCGTTAACATCCTTTTCGTTGATGGTAACTACCGTGCGAGTGCTTGGGGTAAGACGTACACGGGCAATAGCCGTCTTGCGGCGGCCAACTGTCTCTATATACATATCTTCTTTCTTGGTAGCCATATTAGTCTTTGATGGTCAGAAGTTTGATGCGCTGCACCTGAAGCTTGTTCTTCGGGAGCATGCCCAAAATTGCGCGGCGGAGAACTTCTTTGTGTCCGCGGCGTGCGGTCAACATAGCATAGCTTTCCTTCTTCTGCCCGCCTGGGTAGCCAGAGTAGCGGATGTATTGCTTGTCGCGTTCTTTGTTGCCAGAAATGCGGATCTTCGAAACGTTCGTGATGGTAACGCCTTCGCTGTGTACTTGGTGCTTGATGAACGTGACTTTGTTCTTACCCAAAAGAACATTAGCTGCCGCAGATGCGACTCGTCCAAGTGTTTTGTCTGTTGCGTCGATGGTAATCATACAATTCTCTTTAATACTTGCGGGTTTATACAAATTCGATAAGGGCCATTTTTGCTGCGTCGCCTTTGCGGGGACCCATCTTTACGATGCGGATATATCCACCCGAGCGCTCCTTGTAATTTTCCGCAGTCTTGATGAGCTTGCGGGTTACTGCTTCGGAACCAAGGGACGAAATGAGTGCGCGGCGGTTAGCGAGCGTTGGGTTTTTGCCCTTAGTGACCATTTTTTCAACAAGCGGGCGGATTTCCTTTGCGCGAGCTTCGGTAGTCTGGATGCGTCCCTTCAATACCAAGTTGCGGGCAAGCGACTTAAGGAACGAGCGGCGCTCGCTTGCTGTTCGGCCAAATTT
>JAGVKC010000017.1 GCA_020050775.1 Minisyncoccota bacterium | reverse complement strand
CTATATGACACCTAACCAAATGTGGATTTCGTTTTACACCATGATGCGCAAGGACATCGTGCGCATCGTCCGCATCTGGTCTCAAACCCTCCTTCCGCCCGTTGTAACAACTTCGCTTTACTTCATTGTGTTTGGCGCTTTCATTGGCTCGCAAATCGCGCCTATCGATGGCTACTCGTACATGGAATTCATCGTGCCGGGCCTTATCATGATGTCGGTTATTACGAGCGCGTATAGCCAAACGGTCTCCACATTCTTCTTTGCGAAGTTCATAAAAAATATTGAAGAGCTGCTTGTATCTCCAACACCTGACTGGGTAGTGATAGCTGGCTTCGTGAGCGGGGGAGTGATACGCGCAGTACTAGTCGGCGTGCTCGTCCTTGTCGTCTCGCTCTTCTTCACTGCCCTTAATATTTTCAATCCGCTTGTGCTCATTGTGTCGCTTCTTCTTACCGCAACAGTCTTTTCGCTCGCAGGGCTCATAAACGGCGTGTTTGCTAAGGGCTTTGACGGCGTCTCCATTGTGCCTACGTTCGTACTTACCCCGCTTACATATCTTGGCGGCATCTTCTTTTCTATCGAACAGTTCCCAGCGTTTTGGCAGACCGTGGCGCTTTTTAACCCCATCCTCTACATGGTGAACGCCTTCCGCTACGGCTTTATCGGCGTCTCAGATATTCCGCTCTGGCAGTGCTTTGCGGTCCTTATTGCCTTTACAGTGCTTTTCCTTGGCATTCTTGTATACATCTTTAAGAAAGGAGTGGGGTTCAAGAACTAGATAAGGCGTTTACCACTCCGTGACCACTCAGAAAGTTTTAGTGACTTGATTTCAAGTTCAGTAGCTTTTCGAAGCTTTGCACCGCGTGGGATAGTGGGGAAGTGCCGAGATTCATCTAGGTCCAGTGCAACATGGTTAATGTCTGCGGCCACCAGCCACTCTTCCACTCTGTAGCGACGCAGGTTAAACGGCGCAGAGTATGCAGACATAGTTTTTGTACGATAATGCTGACCTTTATCGGGGAGGTAATACTCATGCGTATAGGTCATCGCAAGCTCGCGTACAGTTTTATAAATAGGGTCGCGCCAACGCAACACCGGGTGGTTTGTTTTGCTTATCGCGCCCCAGTGTCGGTTTTCTTTAAATAGCGTGACCACGTGGTCGTAATCTATATTGCCTTTTGTTTGCAGGTCCATAAGGAGCGGCTCTTGGCCATGATAGGCAAGCGCAGCAGCTGCAAGAACTGCACCCTCCATGCAGTGCGCGCGCATCTCTCGAAGCACCTGCTGCGGGTTGCGTATGCTTTTATTGGCCGGCGGCATATACACCGGAATAGAATCAAGAAAATCTTGAATTTTGTGCGCAGTTGTCAGTTTTTTGAACACCGCATGCTCAACAGGGGAGAGGAAGGTGTGCAGGCGCTTGCGGTATATATGAATGGTCATAACAGTTGAATTATATAACTTTCAGCAGTATTGTGGGCGCAATTCGTTCTTTATAAAAGGAGTATTATGATGTCACTGCGGGGTTTCGAAGATGAACTTCCTGAGTGGTGGGGTAGAAGTATCGGGTTGGGTATTTTTTTCCTTGGCGCCTTAGTGGCACTAGGCGCCTTCTTTGCTGGCATTACAACATAATTCAGAAGCCCCTGAGATAACATCAACGGGGCTTTTTCTTTTATGCGTCCTAGACAGCAGAAAATAGGTGTGGTAATTTACATACTAATCTAGTTCCTTAGGAGGTAAGGATGAATCTTGCAGAAGCTGAAGCCGTTGCTCCTATGATCGGCAGGGCTTTTTATAGCTCTGAAAAGAAGGTCTTTATGATCGTAACAGGCCGTCAGGAACACACGGAAATTGCTCATTTTGTCAAACCGGCTGGACAATCACCAGCTGAATCGTTGGCAGCAAAACTTAACGTCTTTTACTGCGAAGGCTTGTCGAATCCTGCATGCAGAGGGCGAGTTTTCTTTGCTCAAAACCGCCTTGTTCGAAAAACGTATCGCAACAATAACGCAAAAGAGGTCTATTACCGGCAAGGTGAGAAAGACTATCATCTTACTATATTCAAGCATTTACACAACGCACCTGAACTCGCAGCGCTGTTGAACACTCTGCTTGAAGAGTGGAAAGAAGAATGGGCCAAACACAACCCCGTCTGATGTCATCAGACGGGGCCTTTTCTTTGGTCGCACAATGCGTGCGGTGCGCTCTAGACAACGGAGAAATAATATTGTAATTTACTCTCAGGACAGGAAAGGGTTAAACCCATGAAGGTGAAATTTTTCAACGGACGTGACGAACAAGTAAAGAAAGAAGTGAGCGCATGGCTCGACAAGTACGACAAAGACGCTGCTGAATCAGGCGGGAAAAACGGCTTCAAGATTCACACTGTTGGCCAAAGCCAACAAAACAGCCATATGATCATGTCGATCTTTTACACAGAAAAATAATTCAAAAGTCCCGCACACTAGCGGGGCTTTTAATTTGGTATATAGTGTGCGAGAAGTAGTTCTTATTTGGAGGTCACGATGACCACACGGTATAAGTCCATTTGGCGAGAATTGCTGAGCGACGCAGGAGGTGCACTCCTTATTGTTATTGGGGTTGTGTTGGCACTGATAGCTCTTGTAATTTTTTCGACGATGCTCAAAAGATTAGGGTCGGACGTCGCCCTCAATGCCTGGGATTTAGTTGGACTCTTTGAATTACTACTATTTTCCGCCCTTTCTTTTTCTGCAATGAGAAAAGGAATACTGACTATCAAGCAGTAGCTGAAAGCCCCGCCTAGCTAGCGGGGCTTTTTCTTTGATATAGTGGGGTGGTCCACAACCGAAAGGGAAGAGGACACAAAGTACATTCCAATCTACGGCACCGAAACTTCCGGAAAGCCTTACACTGGGGCTCCGGCGAAAGAAATCCTCTGGTACTAAGCCGGTATCCAGAGCGTTTCAACGACAAGACCTCCGCGCAAATGCGGAGGTCTTTTTCTTTGGTCGCACAATTACCGTTTCCCGGAGGAGGGAAGTAGAACCCCCTCCCCGCACGTTATAAATTTTTCCTTCAACCTTCCCTGTGGTCTTTTTCGTTATCAAAATTATTCTGCTGCATGTTGGTGGGGCGACCAACGCTACAAAATCAGTGAGGACGTCGCACAATTACCGTTTACCGAACAACTTCAGACTATTTGTGCGACCTATAAAGTAGATAGGGAAGTGAAGATTAGATGTAGTGAAGTATCCTCTTTTCACTTGATTTAAAGGGTATATAGTTATAGTATTCAGTGCCCGACGTGGGCATATTTATGGCCGAACAATACAACCTACCAGCAGACAGCGAAAAATATAAAGGAGAATTTATTGTATTTTTTCCTGATGCAGAAAACCCTAAAGTGCTTTTTCATTCTGTAGTAGCTGACGAAGCATACAAAAAAGCGGAAGAAATTCTTGCTACAGAAAAACTACGACCTACTGTTCTACTAGTTCAAACATCAGGAGACAATCTTGCTCAGCTTCTAGCTTTCGCATAGCTAGAACTAGCCATGAAAGATTATTCTCGGATCGATCACTTTAGTAAAGTTTTCTATACCGAAGATAAGGGAAGACATCGCCCTTATATAGATATTGCGTTTTCTAACGCACCGCCTGGGCAAGTACCAGATGCTGCAGATTATCTAATAAGCCCTAAAGCTTTTGGGCTCATTGACTCTGGTGCAGACCACACCGCGATTCCTTTCTCCATAGGAAAATCAATAGGTTTAGCTCCTTTGCAAGAAGGAGAAAAAACTATAATTGTAAGTGGCATAGGAGGTAGCATTCATTGCGTTGAACGTGCTTGTACCATTTTTATGGCTAATAACCTTAAGCGTGAGATATACAAGTTTGACGAGACAGTCTGGTGGAAAGTTCCAAGCGAAGAAATAGAACAGACTCTTAAGGGTCTTACTGAAAAACTGAATGCTAATATCGAACCACAAAAACAAGCTCTTGCTGATACAAACCTTTTTAAACACTTTCAGGTACAGATAGATCAAATAAAGGGAGAAATAATCGCGATTAACTCAACTCTTGAAGGAGGTGTGCTAGTTGGCCGACCTTTCTTTAATAATTTTGAATTCATTCAGTTCAATCATAACGATAGAGAAAACGAACATAAGTGTTTTTTCAACTATAAAGTTAAAAAGAAGAAAATTGCACAAATTATTCCTTTCTAAAGGACAGGGAAGTGATAAATGCCCCATCCGGGGCATTTATCATTTGACCTCCCCTACCCATTATTCAAAAAATCGGGGGAGTGCCTATTTGTGGAAGTATTGGTCGCACAAACATACGCAAGAGTGTCGCACAAATGTTTGGAAAAGAGTCGCACAGTGGTTTGGAGGGGAAGGGAGGGTGGTAGTTCGAAGACTGAGGGCAGCCCCTCCGCTCTATAGTGGATACGTCGCACAATATACCTTTTGCGACGCTTATCTATTGGAGGCCTGGAGAGTGGTCCGACGCCTCAGCACTGCCTAGCCCTCCCATCCCTGCCAGCCTCTCTAATCTCTTTTATATGGGCCTGGATAGTCCCGGCGCGAGTTCTACCCCGACTCTGGTACGGCTAAACCAGCCGCTGGAGCCGGTTCTTTGAGCTCTTCCGCTTCCCTGCTAAAATCTCGGTTAACCGCAGGGGAGTCGGTTCCCTTTTATTTCCTTTTCTTTTTTGGCTTCGGTTTAGGCAATGCTTTGGATATATCAAGAAGCATTGCGGGTAAGTATTCCAATTTAGAAAGCTGATCTTCTTCAACCACATAGTGCAGCTTGGCGCCCGGGTACGGCGCACCAGTATCACACACATCAGCCAACTCTTTGCTTTCGGGAAGAATTTTTACAAACAACTGGTCGTCGCACACTAGCGCGACAACTTTGTCATCAGCGTAAAGCGCATATTCACCGAACATTGCACGAGCCTTAAAGCAGCCGTGGTTGCCTGCCTGCGCAGGCAGGCGGAGTTTTTCAAGAATAAATTCAATAGTTTCGGGAGAAGTGGCCATACAAACTAGTCTATCAAAATATCGGGCAGACGAAGGGGAGCGACTTCCTTTTCCTGATGCTACAATTTCTATATGCACATAGTTCGCGTAATGAAATATCTAGGAATAGCTCTACTGATTGGACTGATGTTAGGCGCCGGATATATATCTATTTTCTGGAAAGACGCGCCGACCCAATTGCACAATATAAAGACGTACATTTCATCGATAAGTGCCTTCTTGTGAAAACGTGCTGCTTTCGCAGCAAAACCAGTTGCCATTAAAACCTCCAAAGAGCTAATTGGAGAAACTATAACACGACCAAAGAAAAAGCCCCGCACTAACTGCGGGGCTTTCGACTATTCCAACGGCAAGCATTCCACTGTTGTTTTTATTCTTTCAAATCTTTGATAGTCATTGACTACGAGTACACCGGGATTAAATCCATCCGCAACCCTTTTTTTGAAAGCTTCGCAAGTAGAACCTGGTACTTGTGAAGCGGTCTGGGAAACACTTATGGTTCCATTGGGACCATGGATCATGGTCCAGACCAGCATCAATACTAATCCTTTGAACATTTTCCTTCTCCTCACTGATAACCTATTCGATTTTGAAAATATCACAGTTCTTTAGTATCGTCAATCTTGCAAAGTCATGAGAATCTCATGCTAAAGTTATGTACGGAAGTTCGTTTCGCGTTCCCCACCACTCCTTGCGTGTAGCGCGCTTCCAATTACTCTCCGTCGCATAGTGCCCCTGGCTAACATCGCCCCCCGTTAGCCAGGGGATTTATTTTTTACGCTAGAATAGAGATATATGAATCAATGGATGGACTGCTATGCGCCGCTCATCGGGCGAATTCTTATGGGCGGGGTTTTTCTATGGAATGGTGTTATGAAAGTCCTTGGTTTTACGTACATCGTCGACTTTATAACTACCGCCGGACTTCCCTACCCAATACTTGCTGCAGTTGTAGCTATAAGTATTGAAGTTCTGTGCGGCATCGCAGTGGTGATGGACTTCTTTACTCGCACTTCTGCTGTCGTTCTAGCGATTTATACTATTATCGTTACGTTTATTTTCCACGGCAATATCACAGACGAACTGCAAATGACCCTCTTCCTCAAAAACATCGCTATCGTGGGAGGGCTTTTTTATGTAACTGCGCTTGGCCCTGGCCGCTGGAGCATGAAGAGTCGCAGATACTCAACGTTGTAAACAAACAAAAATCCCGCCGGTTAAGGCGGGATTTTTGTTTCAAGACTAAATTAACGGCGAGCGATGTGATTTTGCTTGCCCCAGCATGCGGAGCTTGAAAGCCACGGGGTAGTACCTTCACGTTCGAAGAGGTATTTCGCATACGCGACGTTCCCCTGAATGGTGTAGATATCAAGACCGAGCTTTTCAGCTGCCGGCACATGGATTGAAGCCATAATTTGCATGATACCCATTGCGGTACTATTCGGATTTTTAATGACCTTGCCACTAGAGTCGAACTGCTTGTAGCGAGACTCGCAACGAGCAATATCAATCATAACGGGTGTGTCCT
>JAGVKC010000049.1 GCA_020050775.1 Minisyncoccota bacterium | reverse complement strand
CATTAACGCCAATGGAAGGAATAGTCATGCGCGCAGGCAGGATAACGCCTTCGGCTGTGGCCACAGGCGCACCACCCAGTTCAGGCACTTCAAGCGCTACAACCGGCGCGAACGCCGAAAAGAGCGTCTGGTCATCGACTTCAGGCAGAAATGCAGCGACGCGCGCGCTTACATCGGCAAGACCAACGAGCACCATGAGCGCACCAACGCCAAGAGCACCCCAGTAGATGTAGAAGGAGTAGGTGTTACCTGACTGGGCAGGCAGGCGCACAATCAGTGTCCGCTTAGCGGACGACAGTAGCAAAGGCTTTTCGTACATACGGCATTGTGACGAAGCCTGCGCCAAGGAGAAGCACCACCGCGAAGGCGAAGCCTGCGGGGCTTTGGGGTTCAAAGCCAGTGTTCGGAAGGCGCGGAACGTACGTGTAGGTGTACGTAGGAGACACAGTGGAAGGAGTAGTGTAGTTCGGGTACACAGGGTAACTCGGGAAGTAACCGCCAGTTACAGAAACCGTAACGCTGCAGGTTGCAGTTTGCGTTCCGTTAGTAACGCTAACGAGCTGAGAACCGCTGTTTTCGATAACAGTCGAGAACTGAGGACCAACGTTTGCATAGGTGCGACCGTTAGTGAACCAGTTGTAGGTTCCGCCGATGCCACCCTGCGCAGTGAAGGTCGCGGTGCGGCCCGCAGGAAGAGTCTGATACGCCGGAGTGCAGGTAAGATTCTGCGTCTGAGGGTACGGATACGGGTAAGGGTATGGGTTTGGATACGGGTTGTAGTTACCGCTCATCGTAATAAGGCAGGTCTGAGTCTGACCAGCAGTAATCGTGTTCTGACAGCCCTGCGAGTAGCTCGCGGTGAAGCCATACTGATTCGCGACAGTCGCATTATAGGAACCTGCTGCAAGCGAAACCAAGGTGCCCGAGAGGGAGCCCTGGAAGCTCGACGGAGACGGGTTCTGGCCAGTGACCGTAACAGTGAAGTTAGCGGGCACGTAGCTAGAGCCACTCTGGTTAAGGACCTGAACGTACACATTAACGAGACCAGTGGTGGTTGCCATCTGAGCCGACGCAAAAGACGGCACAAAAGCCGCACCTGCGAGTGCTAGAACGCCAACCGAGAGCCCGATAAATTTCGAGATAGTCATGAAAAAACGTTGTTAGATAAAGATAATGTGTCCCAAACCCGAACAAAGCTCCGGCTATCCTACGACATGTTTATGAAGAGCACAAGTACCCCTAGAACCCCGCGGGAAGTGAAATACTAGAGAGGAAAAATGGCACTACTAGAGGAAAAAGGAGGAGAGGAATGAGAATGGCTCCAAGGGTTATGATGAACGCCCACAAAAAGTACTTGCGAGTCTTTTCTACTGACTCATAAATAGCATCGAGCTTTACCTCGATGGCTGTGATCTTGGACTCAAGCGTAAGGTCTTCTTCCATATCATAAGTATATGTCCTAAAAACTAAGCAAGGGCTTCGATGTGCTCACCCTCAGCTTCACGCACTTCTTCGTGAGGAAGTGCGGAGCTGAGTGTGCCCATACGTAGTAGGCCGATAGCAAACCAAAGAAGATGTTTTACAAAGTGCGCTTTGCTTATAGAGTCGCGCAGCGAGTGTGGGATAAGGTCATTAAGTACAACTATCAAAGACAAAGAAAGAGCCTGCGCGGTTCCACACCGCAACAACACCCACCAAGGACGCAAGCATAACGAGTAGCGATGAGAATAGTAGTTCAATCATTTTGTCGGAAGACTATATCACAAAAACGGCTGGAGTTTGCCTCGATTGAAAAAACGCCCTTGAATGGTCCATTTGTCGTAGCCGTACATAAAAAGTGCGATGTTTACACCTACCAACACTAGGTGCGGCCAGACGGCTTCGCCGAAATATAGAAGCGAGAGGAAAATCCAGAACAAAAAGAAGAGCGCAGTGTGGCGTATCTCGAAGCCAATAATAAAAAAGACGCCCATCATTATTTCGATGATGAATGCGCCCAAGACTATAAAGAGTGGGTCAAAGAGGAAGAATGCCGTGAGGTTGTATTCCGCAATCGTGCTGAGCGCCAAGTTGCTATGAATAAATTTCGCATAGATAGCTGCGTACGCAACCGAAATGCCGAAGGCGATGCGCAACAGAAGAAACGCGTACGGCTCGAGCTTATGCAAACGCTTCGTAAGATAGTGTTTTCTAAATAGGTTGTCTGCTGCCCACTTCCCTCCGCCCAACAATAGGACCACAAGCATTTCGCCAGCGTAGTTGGTGTAATTAAGCATGTAGGAACCATAGAGGACGACGCCTGCTGCAAATACTATCGCTGCAAGGAGCGCCGCAGAGCGCGTGAAAAGTCCGGCAATAATGAAAAGTCCGCTCAAGGTAAGCGTCCATTGCACCAGAAAACCGTACATACCAAAGTTTACAAATGGGAGTTCGGGCCCGAACAACGCATTGTTCTGGGCGCTAGCTATAAGAGACACCCCAAGCGTCACGCGGGCAACGAGTGCCGCCCAAGGCCGCACGCGCGTAAGGAACGGCTCAAAAAACACTTCCAGCCTATGGGTTATGGAAGCGAAAAATATTGTGGTTATCGCTATGAATGCCAAGAAACCCCAGAAGAAAAATTGGAAGCGGTTGGTGTCGAAGGCATTGAAAGGGTTTGGAGACGGGGTAGCCAGATCCTCTGCTATGCGCTCAGGAGAAAGCACATAGACTTCATGAGCAGAAGCAATCATCGGCGCCCATATTAATGCGGCCGCCAGGAGAAGATATGGAATGTAGATGAACCCGTGCGTGCGTGCGAATTTCACAATGTTAGTATAGCGCTAAAACTTCATCGACCGTTCAGTGCGTGTGCGTATGCTTAATGTCTATGGCAAAAGCAAAAAAGAAGAACTCTGCACAGAGCAAAGGCAAGGACCAGTACGGTAACTTGCACGAACTACTTATTCTTAAGATTCAGAGTCTCTACGACGTAGAGCAAGAACTTACTAAAGCACTTCCTAAGATGGCGAAGAACGCCACCAGCAATGAGCTGCGCGAAGCGTTCGAACATCACCTAGAAGAAACTAACGAACACATCGTGCGTCTTGAACGCGCAATGGTAATTCTCGGCGTAGAGCCGAAGAAAGAGAAGGTAGAAGCTATCCGCGGCATCGCAGAAGATGGTTCGTGGGTTATAAAGAATGTCCGCAACAATGCTGCGCGTGACGCAGCACTGATTGCGGCAGCGCAGTACGCAGAACATTACGAAATCGCTGGGTACGGCTCCGCTGCTGAGTGGGCACGCCTTATGGGCCACAGCGATGTGGAGGAACTTCTCAACAAAAACCTTGCGGAAGAAGAAGCTGCAAACGAGAAACTCACCGCGCTTGCAGAAGGCGGCATCAACGAAGAAGCAAACGACATGGAAGAACAGAAGTCAGGTATTGCATCAATCATCGGCTAACAAATACCTGACCCACAACAAAAACACCTCTCGCAATGAGGGGTGTTTTTACAAATATAGATAAGCAAAAATTAGATATGACAATAAATGACTAACGGCAAATGGAAACAGAGTGTAGTAAACAAAAGAGAAATGATTCTCTATAAAATTTTTCTTTAAATTACTGAAAAAATATGATTTGAGAGAAGGTGCAGGGTTACCGATTCTAAAGACTACCAGAAATACAATTGGATAAAGAAGTGCGGTGAATAAAATTTGAATCATTCCCACATCCATATACGTCTAATATTATAGCAACTACTTTTCGCCTTCTCCGAACTCTAGACAGACAGAATTCATGCAGTAGCGTTTGCCGCTCTGAGTAGGCCCGTCATCAAAAAGGTGTCCTAGGTGTCCGCCGCACTGTGCGCACACCACTTCGGTGCGGCGCATACCTGCAGAGTTATCTTCAATCATCTTCACCGCGCCAGGAAGTGCGTCGTCAAAGCTTGGCCAGCCCGTGCCAGAGTCAAACTTCGTGTCAGATGCAAACAGTGGGTTACCGCACGCAACACACTTGTACATGCCTTCGCGCTTCTCTTTAAGAAGACTCCCAGTAAACGGCATCTCCGTCCCCTTCTCGCGCAGAACGCGATACTGTTCAGGCGTGAGCCTATCCTTCCACTGCGCTTCGCTGTTTGGCATATTAGTTCGCGTTTTCTATAGGCTCGTACCCTTCTAGCGGCACAACCTCGGTTATATCTGCATACAGGTTCGGCACGACGCACAGCACTTTGCCTACGATTTTGAAGTCTCCCTGCATAACAATCGGTTTGTACTTTGGATCTTTGTTCTCCGGCCACAAAACCGTCACACCGTCGCGCTTTTCATAACGCTTCACGGTTACCATGTCGCCGACTATTGCAGCTACACGGTCTCCGTTCTGTGCATCTTCCGTAAAACGAATGAGTACATAATCGCCGCTTTGAATACCAGCGTCGAGCATGCTGTCGCCGACTGCGCGTACTGCTACCAGGTCACCTTCGCCTTGGGTAAGGCGTGTATCTACTTCAAGGAATTCGTCTGTCTCTTCTTGTGCAAAGACGCTCAAGTCGTCGCAGCCTACGTTAGCCACAACCGGCACACTCATTGTGGTAGCACGGCCATACACGTCTGCATTGCGTAGTTCGATGTTTCGGCGCGCGTTCTTGCGGCGCACGATGTAGCCCTTCCTCTCAAGGATTTCGAGGTACTGGGTCACGGTGCGTAGCGACCGGAACCCAAGGTCTCGGCGTAGTTCATCAAGAGTTGGCGGTTCACCCTTTGCGCGCACATAGAGCTGAATATTGTTAAGTACTCGCTGCTGCTTAGAAGTAAGTGGGAGATTCATATGCATAGAGAATAGCACACTCAAATTCCTAAAAAGACACAAGATACACAAGTTATGTGGACAAGTCTTGTTTCCCCTAGGAGCTGCGTTCGGGCTACATTTGTGGAGCTTTTTTCTTCTGTTTACCTACGTTTTTGATGCCACGGTTCTTTACCTGGGGCTTTAGGCGCGCAGCATGCCAACGGGTAGTGCCACGAGCGATCCCGCGTTCTCGTTTGTCTTGGTTCATAGGGACTAATTGTACCCTACTGCACCTGAAGGGTGTTTGAAGCTAGTCGTCCTCGTTCATCTGACCGACGACATACTCGCAGCCATCACGCCCAACTACCGCCGTGTGTTCTGCATCAACTGGTACATCAAAACGTTCGCCCGCAGAAACAACTTTTGGAGTCCCTAAGAAATCAAAAGTGACTGAACCTTGAGTAATAAACATAGCCACTTTGTCGCTGTGCTTATGAGACTTATAGACGGTATCAGGTTCATCCCGCCATTCATACACGAACGGATACCCTTCGTCGGACAGTTTTTGCTTTAAAGCTTCTTTTTCCATGGCCACAAGGCTACTGCGCTGCGCCCACTTGCCAGGTCTGGATAAAGTCCAGCGGCCACAGAAGATTTATAACGTTAAGAATGAGTCCGTCGCGGATGAAATAAAGAGAGATGAGTTCCGCTGCAATAATTATAAAAAGCGAAAGGCGCACTGGGAGCCGCCACGCAGCGTAGAAGCCTGCTGCCATCGCAATGGTGTCAGAAATAGAGTTAAGAATGCTGTCGCCCACATAGCCCTGCGCCAAACCGGTCTGGCGATAACGGTCGATGATAGCCGGGCTATTTTCCAGAAGTTCCCAGCCAATCTCCACACCCATCGCAATCATAAGACGCATGCCCCACGGAGCTTTTGGCCACATCAATGTTGCAAGCCAGAAGAAGATGAATCCGTGGAGTATGTGCGAAACGGTGTACCATTCAGTAAGCTGCTGGGAATTTTCTGGACCCACAACCGTACCCGCCCAAAGCCTAATGGGACCGTCGGTGTAAAAGGCGGGTTGCCCGAGCCACCACAGAATAATTGCTTGTAGGACTATAAGCCCCGCCCCTATTGCGATGTAGCCCCAGAGCGGTATTTTTTAAGCCATTGCATGTAATTTATTTTCTATTTCTCTTAATACAAGTTCTTTCGAGATATTCTTCGGATCTAAATGAAGAATTGGGAGACCTACAACTTTGGTTATTTCGTTTATGAACTCATCTCGCTTTTGTTTGCTTGCAAAACCATGCACAGCACCATCTAGCTCGATGATGAGTTGCGGAACAACTCGAACCTTATCACACAAGACAAAATCTGCTGATTTACGATCTATCCTGCTTCGATGTCTACGCTCTTCTTTCCACTCTGCTTTCTTAGGCTCAAGAAGATGACTGTAATGCACTTGAGGGAAAATATAATATGTATCTCCAACAAGTTCAGTCAATAATTTAAAAAGCTCATATTCAGAGCGAGTATCAAAAAGAAATGCTTTCTTCTTATATACAGAGGAAATTTCTTCTTGCACTCCCTGTAAAAGAGAAGTGAGAACTAGCAAAACTACAACAACTAAGAACCCTAATACAAAAAGGGCCCAGAAAGAGACAACAACATTTATGAGCGACGGTAGAGGTTCCACACTGTATAGAGGGCTGCAAGAGTGCCAATAAAGAAGATAATCTGCATCATCCCCTCTTCGGGTACTGCCCAGCCGTAGTACTGGGCTGCGTCATAGAGCACATAAATCCCGAACGTGATCGAAAGGCCGTACATGTATTTGCGGCGGCGGCCAGCAAGAAATGCGAGCGCTGCAATACCGCCCTCTAATAGGATTGAGAAAAATTGGAGATCCATATAGTTAGTATATAGGAAATTCTAGAGATTCTGAGTTAGAAAATCCTTTAGCGCAGCACGATTTCCGCAGAGGAACACCCATTTAGTATATCTTCTTTATTTGTAGTCTAACTCCCTATCGTGATTTTCCTCTTGATAATCTGAATCAGGATATTCGTACAATTGCAGATCATTCGCTATTACTTTTATCCAACGTTGGTGATCTTCAGAGGAAGGTATTCTTTCAATAAAGACTGCCAGTTCGTCTAGACCGAAGTTTTTAAATTCAGGAATAAATCCATTAAGTGTACTAACGGTCATAAAAGCAATAGAAGCTGTTCTTTTATTGCCATCAGTAAAAGGATGGTTCTTTATAAGGAAATACAAATGAGCCACCGCTTTTTCTCCGCGCGTTGGATAAATATCAACCCCAAAGTGAAGGTTGGTAATGCTGGATATTGTTGAATCCACTATAGCTAGTGAATCTGTTTTTGGAGGAAACGAAACGAGTTTATTTTTGCGGAGCAACTCGTACATTTCCAAGACGTCGTTCGACGTGACTGGTTGAAATGCTTTTTTTGCCTGAGTCATAATCACGCAGGGATTCAAGCGCTGCGCGGTTTTCTCGCAGCTGCTTTTCAGCGACCTTTAATACGTCGCTCTTATTCTTATTTCTTTTGAGGAATTCGAACATATATTCACTATATCATATTGGGTCGCTATTTGACAGCCCTATACTTTCATTGCCCACAAACGATATGGCAATTCTTGTGCCTTTCGCAACATAAAAAACCGCCCTTTCGGGTGGTTTTTGAAGACTATTTAAGCGTAATGCTTTGTATGACCATTGCTTCTAGCGGTCTATCCCCTGGCGCCGTAGGCGTACTTTCTATCGCTTTTACTACATCCATGCCGGCAGTTACTTTGCCAAAGACCGTGTGCTTTGAGTCGAGGAAGTTGTTTGGAGCTACATTGATGAAGAATTGGCTGCCGTTGGTGTTTGCTCCTGCATTTGCCATCGAGATGGTACCAACGTCGTTGCGGTTCTTCGCGTGTATCTCGTCTGCGAACTGGTAGCCTGGGCCACCAGTACCCCAACGTGCTGCAAGAGCATCATCTTTCGAAAGCGGGTCGCCGCCTTGAATCATGAACCCTTTGATAACGCGGTGGAACTTCGTGCCGTCGTAGTAGCCCTGCCCTGCGAGCTTGGTGAAGTTCGCAACAGTGTTTGGCGCTTCTTCGCCAAAGAATTCGATTGTAATGTCGCCCTTGGTTGTGTGAAGTATTGCGGTCATAGCTTTTTGATTAGTGTTAGTAGATGGCTGCGACGGATTGTTCGTTGCAGTTGTTTCGCCCGTTATAGAAATAGTTGACGTTGAATAGCCTTCAACGAGTGTGTTAGGAACCTCGAGCGCTTTCTGCTGCGCGTACGCAAAGTACCCGCCAATTCCTAGAAGCACTACGACAGCAATAATAGCCCATGCGCGTACTGGTGACATATTACGCTTCGATATCTGATTCACTATGTGAACTAGACTTCGTGCCGTCGCGGCGCTCTACAACAATAGTGCACTTTGCTACTAACGCTGCAATGGCGCCTACAGCTGCAAGGATAGGTGCGAGCAAAAACCCTACAGCACCAACGGTGAGAGGAAATTCCACGATCGTATCGCCCCCTTCGCTTTTGATAATGATGCGGCGAACATTGCCTTCTGCAATAACGCGCTTAATGGTGTTGAGGACGTCGCCTCCGGACACTTTGAATTCTTCAGTACTCATACATGCAGTATAGCAAAAACGCCCTTTCTGGGTGTTTTTCTTTTTCTTAATTGACTGCTGGTTCTGATGCAGGACTTTCCGGGGCGGGCCGCTTGATGGAGAAGCGCATGCGATCAAAGATTTCTAGAAGCGCTGCGCGGTCGTACTCACGCACGGTCCCCGTTGGGTAATTGTTTATGTTAGTTGTGTGGATGAAGTAACGCACCGCCAGGCATGAACCCGGTTCAGATGCCATATAGACGATTTGTGCGTAGAAGTTGCCTGCGCCAGCGTCAGACGATGTGGCCACGTCATACACCGTGCCATTTTGCGTTATGGTGCTCGTGCCCATGACTGGGTTTAGGTAATGCTGCGGAGAGCAGGAAGAAAGAATTGGAATCCACTCCACTGTCATGTGCGTGTCCGCAGAGAGGTTGGTACCCTCAGTCAGCGACGCAGGAGGAGTAAACGAGACGCCCATGGATTTTAGAAACGAATTTACCTCGAGCTCGTAGTTGTCATTAATAGTGAAGTTTTCCGGCACTTCAACGGTAAACGAGTACTCACTGTCTTCGTAGAGCACATACCCTTCGGCTACCGTAGGCGTCGGGGTTCCAGAGCTACTCATAGCTACCCATACCGCTACACCGATAGCGACGATGGCACCAGCACCGCTTAGCGCGAGTCCAGCTTTATGTTCTTATTTCATAGTTTAGAGAGACGCTCCGGATGCGGCAGACTTACGGAAGTTAATAATTGCGAGCGAGAAAGTTAGAGCTGCGATGGAGAGGTCGCGGAAGAGTATTGGGAATTCGCCAGGGTTAAAGACAACAATACCCACGAGCATCGCTGTAGCGGCAATAGACGGCCAGAATATGTTCCACCCAGAGAGAATCCAGAGCGCAATAATCATTTCTATGACGCCGAAGGTATGAAGCATGAGCATTTCGTCTACGTAGCCGCGTGTGAAGTCTGGGAAGTACCCTATCCAGCTATATGGCTCGAAGAGCGCATTAATGGGTGGGTAAAGAAACGCGAATGCTGCGCCAAGACGAAGCAGCAAGTATGAGAATCGCGCCTGGTGCATGTTACTGCGTAACAGTTACTGAACCCGTTTTGCTTGCGCTAATGTGGTCGTGGTAGCGGTGCGTGCCAGCCTTAGTGAACGTAAACGTGTAGCTGCTACCCCCTTCACACTGGTCAAATGCAATTGATGAAGGTCCGCCGGCGCAGTGCTCGTTAAGCGTGGTGCCAGAGTAGACCGAGTGTGTTGGATGTACTGCAGAGGCAACCCACATGTTGCCGGAGGATGTGTTGGTCCACGTAACGGTATCGCCTACTTTAATAGTGATGTCTTTCGGCGAGAAGCTGGTGCCGTCGTAGGTAACTTGGTACGTCTGTGCACCAACGGTTACACCTACATTCACACCAGCATTAGTGCCAGTTTGTGCGTTGCCGCCTGTTTCACTACCAGTCGTAGTGTTAGGCGTTGTTGTGGCAGTTTCTTGCGCTACAGGAGCCATACCTTGCTGAGCATAGACCCACCAGGCCAAACCGCCCACGATAACTACTGCCGCAAGTACGCCCACTACTGTTGAGGTTTTCATGTGATTTCCCGAAATCATGCCGCGCAAACGTCCTTTAAAGCGCGGCTCTTTCCAGTTTGTATTAACTCTTAATGTTGTTTTAGTATAACATTTCGGACCTCGGACCTACTGTGTTATTTAAACACGCTCCAGAAGGCTGGGTCTTCCCCGCCGTCGATCTTAAAGGCTGCTACCCCGCGCACGCCTAGGCGGCGCGCCAAATCTACCTTTTGTTTGATAGCCTGCGCATCGCTCCACACCGCTACACGGAATGTTGCGTTGCTGTTGTTTTGCTTTGCATAGGCAAGTGCACCTGCAGAAACAAGATCAGCGGAAGGCGTGCCTGCCGGGGCGTAGGAAGAATAGTTCACAAACTGATTACCCATGACAGATGAGGTTGTAGTGGTTGGAATATATGAGAAACCAAGTTCGCCAGAATATGTGCGTCCGGGCGTTATGCCGAGTGTCTGGGCTATAGGCGTTGCGTACCCAGGGTTAAAGGACCACAAAAGATCATAGCTAGAGTAGCCGTCTGCATAGGCAGTAACATCCCACTCATAGCCGTAGGTTGCAACGCCGATAACTATTTTATTTTTCTTGATGCTCTGCGCGGCCATCTTAATAGCCTTCTCTACCCATGCAACATCGGCAACAGGAGCGTAGACTTGATCTTTGGCATCTGCGGCAGCGCCAATTTTTTGATCTATCGTCTGCTGGTCGTAAGTCATAAAGCGCACGCGGTCGCAGTATTTATTTATTTCGACGAAGTCGTTGGCATAAAGGCTAGCGTCTTTAGGTGGCGTGCTTAGGTAGCGCGAATCTAGCGGAGTGCGCGACTCGATGGTGCACATGACCCATTTGTTACCCATGCGCTGGTAGAGACCTTTCAGGAAGGTAGAAAAATACACTTTGTCTTCTGCACGCTTACATTCAAAATCGATGTCGATGCCGTCGAACCCTTCGCGCTTAACGAGCGCAGTAATGTCATCTGCGAGTTTGATGCGCGACTTTTGATTAGAAAGGATGCGGTGCATGTTGTCTGGGTCGCACCACATGACGGTTGGGATGACGCGGATTTTCTTTTGCTTAGCTGTTGCGATAAGCGTCTTCCAGGGCTCATCCGCAATACCCATAGCGTCCTGGAGCGTGCCGTCGGGCTGCACAATATAGCCGAACGGGTTTATCTCGTGCAGCTGGTCTATATGCGCAAGTGCGTCTGCGACACCTTTGTCTTCCCTCCAGTACGGGATCCAGCCGGAAAATTCAAATGCCGCCGCGCTTGCGGTTGCTGGCATAAGAAAAAGAACGCCCACGAACAATAGAGAAAAGCGCTTCATATAATGCATCATAACAAATGACGTAGCGGACCCTTACATCTTTCACCACATCATCAGTAGAAAAGATGAAGCTCCCAGGAATTCCTG
>JAGVKC010000050.1 GCA_020050775.1 Minisyncoccota bacterium | reverse complement strand
GAGCGTACGATTTAGTTTCAAGCCACCACGCACGCGGGGCGTGCGCATTAGTCAGTTTGTTGTTCGAAAAAGGTTCGAGCAAAGTGTATGATTACAGCATTGAGAAACTATAATTAGTGGGCGGTACAGGACTCGAACCTGTGGCCTTCATGGTGTAAACATGTTGCTCTACCAACTGAGCTAACCGCCCATATGGGGAGCATATCCTTATATGCAATATTGTACAAATAATCGAACAGATGTAAACTACATATGTAGTATGAAATATACTGAACGGATGCAAGCACAGTCGCTACGCCGGGGAGGCCTCTCCATCGGAGAAATCGCCCAACGTTTAAGTGTTGCAAAATCCAGTGTTAGCCTCTGGGTGCGGGATGTACCACTCACCCTTACACAGCGTACGCGCCTGTCGCGCAATGGCTATAGCGTTGATTTGATCGAGAGAAGAAGAGAAAAGCGTCTTTCGAACCTTACTGCTACACGGGAGACTATTATCCAAAGAGCTGCGCAAGATATAAAAACATTGTCACCAAAAGCCTTGTTGCTGGTTGGTGCTGCTCTATATTGGGGAGAAGGAGGGAAAACAGTACGCGGAGGAGTACGGTTGTCCAACAGTGACCCAACAGTAATAGCGGTAATGATGAGATTTTTTAGAGAAGTTTGTAAAGTTCCCGAAGAAAAGTTTCGAGGTCATGTACATACTTTTTCGCACCTAAACGTCGAAGCCGCTGAAAAATATTGGGCGAAGATATCTTCTGTACCCCGAAAGAGATTTTATAAAACCTACTCAAAGCCGAGTATTGCAAGTAAGGGCAAAAAAGACAACCTGCCTTTTGGGACTTTCCAGATATATGTCCATAACACTAAGCTTTTCTTTAAGATAATGGGTTGGATTGAGGGACTAAAAAAGCTGGACACCAAATCATGAAAGAACCAAAAGTTATTTTTGAAGACAAAGCGCTTATTGTTATAGATAAGCCAAGCGGACTTTCAGTCCATGCAGACGGCCGGCATGAGCGCGACACGCTTGTGGAATGGTTGCTGCAAAAATTTCCTGACATAGCAGGAGTAGGGGAACCTCAGACATTGGTTAACGGAGTGACAATCGACAGGCCAGGTATTGTGCATCGCATCGACCGCGAAACCTCAGGCGTACTGATTGTTGCGCGCACTGCAGAGTCGTTCGCATTTCTTAAAGAGCAGTTTCAGAATCGCGAAGTAAAAAAGACCTATCGCGCGTTCGTATACGGTCCGCTCAAAGAAGAGCGCGGAGTTATAGACAAACCTATTGGCAGCGCGCGCGGCGGCAAGGCGCCCCGTTCTGCGTCGCGCCCGCACGGAGTCGTACGCGACGCTGTTACCGTGTATCGCCGCATTATGGGGACGAAGGAAGCCAGCTATATAGAGGCGTTCCCCAAGACTGGACGGACGCATCAGATTCGGGTGCATTTCTCCGCCATAGGACACCCTATTGTTTCGGATACGCTGTACGCCCCAAACAGCCAGTCTATTCTTGGCTTCAAGCGTTTGGCACTCCACGCTCATTCCATCGCTTTTAAGCACCCAAATGGGAAGGATATGAGCTTTACGGCCGCGTTGCCGCCGGATTTCCTGGCAGCAGAGGCAGAATTGCAGAAGCAGTAGGCCTGTGTTACAGTCTCTCGGTCAAAACGCTATGAAATCAGCTGTTAAAATAACCCCAGTAAACATGGAAGAGCGCGCAGCGCTCGGCCTTCGTGCTGGCGATACTGTCCGCGTATGGCAGAACATCGTTGAACTAAAGCTTGGTAAAGGTGCTGACAAAAAGGCAATTACTACCAAGAACGCCCGCAAGCAGGCATTCGAAGGAACCATTCTCTCTGTTAAGCATGGGACTGAATCAGGCGGCATGTTTACTGTTCGCAAAGTAAGCTCCGGCGTAGGTGTGGAGAAAATCTTTCCGCTCTATTCGCCGATGATTGAATCTATCGAAGTGCTTCGCCGCACGCGCACGCGCCGCGCAAAGCTTTACTTCATTCGCCGTAAAGCCGCTCACGATGTGAAGCGCGCAATGCGCAAGCAGCAGATGGTAAAGCGCCCTGTAGCGGCAGAAGCTGTTGAGGCTCCAGCAGACCTGCCTGCGCAGGCAGGAGCAGAAGTTGCTGCGGCGGAGTAATATTAAAAACCAGGCATCCTCTGGTTTTTTTATTTGTTATTAACTAGTAGACGCTAGTACATTGAGACATGATATGTTAAGTGTATGGGGAAGCGGGGACCTAAACCAAAAAGACTCGTTTCAGAACGATGGAATCCTAACCTTGCATATGCTATCGGGTTGCTTGCAACTGATGGTTGTCTTGCTACTGGTGTACCTCTTGTAGACTTAACATCTAAGGATAAAATTCAGCTTCAAAATTTCAATGAGGCGCTTGGAACTACCTTTCGGATAGGAACTAAGAAATCTGGAGCTGGCCTTAGCCACTATCGAGTACAGATAAAAAACACACTCTTTTATAATTTTTTATTATCGATAGGCTTAACGCCTGCTAAATCAAAAACCCTGGGACTACTAAAAATTCCTGATAAGTACTACTTCGCTTTCTTGCGAGGAGTTTTCGATGGAGACGGGTACAGTTATTCGTATTTCGATCCTCGATGGCATTCTAGTTTTCTGTTTTATATAGGGTTTTCTTCATCGAGCCCTGTTTTTATTGAATGGATACGGACCATGAATAACAAAAAGCTTTCCGTAGCGGGTCACGTTAGTCGTACTAAAGCAGGCCACTATCAGCTTAAATATGCAAAAAGAGAGGCGGTAGTACTTGTAGCCGAATTGTATCGAGCAAGGAAGTTGCTCTGTTTGCCCCGGAAGCGATTGAAAATCAGCAAGGCGTTAGGTATCATAGGCGGGCGGTTAATGTAATGCCCAGGTGGTGAAATTGGTATACACGCATCCTTGAGGTGGATGTACCGCAAGGTGTGGAGGTTCGAGTCCTCTCCTGGGCACTATAAACAAATGATCCCGACCATGTGTCGGGTGATTTTGTTTATTGCCTCCGGGAGGACTCGAAAGCGAGGGCGGGGAAG
>JAGVKC010000056.1 GCA_020050775.1 Minisyncoccota bacterium | reverse complement strand
TATCGTTCGCCGCGCAATATACTGGAAAGTAGCCTCGCTTCTATCCAGGATGCGCCGGCATGCCGTAAGAGAAAGCAAATCGCTAAGCGATAAGAAAAGGCCCGGAGCATTGCTCCGGGCCTTATTTTTTACAATGTTTCGAGCGCAAAGGGCCCAGGCGGGTTTGCGAGATTCTGTTCAAGTTCTGCGCGGCTAAGGAGCCCGCCTTGTGCACCAACTTTTTGAAGTACTGAAGAAGCATTCACTGCGCCCCACTGCAATGCTTCGCCAAGCGACTTGCCAAGGGAGAGCGCGACCGTCGTACTTGAGGCGAACGCATCGCCTGCGCCAGTAATTTCGTACGCTGGGCGTGTATCTGGGTAACGCGGCGTGTGCAGCACAGCGCCATTCTCATCAAGCGCGAAGCCGCCACGCGCATCGTCGGTAATAACGACAATCTTTGGACCAAGCGCTTTGATGCCTTGTAGAAGGACTTTGTAATCGGTACCGACAGGAAGTTCCAAAATGCGCTCCGCTTCTTCTTTGTTGCAGAAGAAAATGTCCGTGCGCGCGTATACGTCTTTGAGTACATCTTTCCCGAGCTTCATTTGGAAGGTACCAGGCTGGAACGCGAGTTTGGTAGTCGGGAACTTCTTTAACCATTCGATGAGCGCATGATGGTAAGGTTCGGAATTCGCAGCGAGCGAGGAAAGATACACCCACTTCGGCGCTTCGCTAACGTCTGGCACGGTGTAGGTAAAGTCTTCGTGCTTCACAAGGATGGTGCGCTGGTCTTGGTACCACAGCACGTAGTGGTAGTTCGTTTTTTTCCCCGCTTCTGTGACCATAAGAGAGGTGTCGATGCCTTCTTTTTTAAGAACCTCCAGACATTCGGGGCCATACACGTCATCTCCAACATACGCGCGCAGTGCGGTTTTGAGACCCAAGCGCGCCGCAGAGACGGCAGCATTCGCCGCATTACCAACAGCAGGCATAAGAACCGCGAAGTCGTAGGGGATTTTGTCGCCCCAGCGCATGCAGATTTCACACTCTTCATGATCAATCCTGCAGGTAACGTGTGCGTCTTTGAGGCGTATAAACGGCTCGGTAACGATATCCCCGATAGCTAAGAAGTCTAATTGCTCTTGCATATTTCAATAGTATACTCCACTTCATGAAGCCATTGCGCGAAGTATTGAACGAATATAGGGCAGCCGGAAAAGCAGTCGGGCATTTCAACATCTCTGACTCAAACCAGCTCAAAGCCATTGCCGATGCAGCCAAAGAAACTTGCCTGCCTATCGTTGTTGGACTTTCCGAAGGCGAGCGAGACTATTTTACGCTTCTTGAGGCACGCGGACTTATAGACGCCTATCAGAAAGAAGGCGTGCCACTCTATTTAAATGCGGACCATACGTACGGGTTGGATAAGGCGAAGGCTGCAATTGATGCGGGAGTTGACTCTATTGTGGTAGACGGCGCAAAGCTCCCGATGGAAGAGAATTTAAAGCTCACTAAAGACGTGGTTGCGTATGCGCGCGCAAGTGGCCGCGATGTAGTAATAGAAGCAGAGCTCGGCTACATTGGCACATCCTCTAAACTGCATGATGAATTGCCAGAAGGAGTAACCGTTGAGAATCTTACTACTGTTGAAGACGCAAAACGCTTTGTGTCAGAAACGAAAGTGGACTGCTTTGCGCCAGCGATAGGCAATGTGCACGGCATGCTTAAGAATGCGGCCGAACCACGCCTGCACCCAGAGCGCGTTAAAGAGATTTCCGATGCTATTGGCTTGCCGCTGGTGCTTCATGGCGCTTCGGGCAACACGCCGGAAGACATCCGCGCATGTATTGAAGCGGGTGTAGCGCTGGTGCATATAAATACTGAATTCCGCGTTGCATACCGCGACAGCCTCAAAGCATCGCTGGAGCAAAACCCAGACGAAGTCGCTCCGTACAAATTCCTCGCTCCAGTCGAAGAGAAGCTCCAGGAATTCATCGCTTCTAAGGTTCGATGGTTTGCCCGGCAGTAGACTTTTGGTAGGTTTTTTTATATAGTAGTCCCGCTATGGAACTTGCAGTAGAAAAGCGCGAAATATCGAAAAATACCAATACGCTACGTCGCGAGGGCATCCTTCCTGCGGTCGTCTACGGACGCGGCAATGAGTCGACCCCGATTGCGGTTAACCGCAAGATATTCGAGAAACTTTTCCGCACCGCGGGCGAATCTACTGTTATCCAGCTCTCCGGTCTTGGTGCTACTAAAGACGTGCTCATCCAGCAGGTAGATGTTCACCCGGTAACGGGCGAAGCAATCCACGCAGATTTTTATGCAATTCAAAAGGGCCAGAAGGTTACGGTGTCGGTTCCCTTGGAATTCGATGGCGTATCGCCGGCAGTAAAAGACTTTGGCGGCATTCTCACTAAGGTTATGCATGAACTCGAAATCGAGTGCGAACCGAAGGATCTTCCGCACGCAATCCACGTAGACATCAGCGCACTTACCGCACTGGACTCACAAATTCACGTGAGCGACCTCAAGCTTCCAGCAAGCGCAAAAATTTCTGTAGAGCCTGAAACGGTAGTTGCCATGATCTCTGTGGCTCAAGAAGAACCAGTTGATGCGCCGGTAGCTGACATTTCTGCTATCGAAATTTCTGAAGACCGCGGTAAGAAAGAAGAAGAAGCTGCTCCAGAAGGAGACACAAACGAGTAATCAAAAACCGCCCCACAGGGGCGGTTTTAGTTTCTGAAATGTTCATTGCGGTAAGCGGAACCCTTTTTGAGCGTCTGGTATAATTGAAAGAACTCATGAAAGGACTCGGGGGCTACATAGCAGCACTGTGCCTTGGCATTCTTATCGGGATGGGAGGGGTTATGCTTTTTACCCCAGCAGCTAGCCAGGCTCAGACGCTTTCTCCTGAAGAACGCGCTCGCTTGCAGGCCGAGTACGACGCGCTTCAGAAAGAAATTGCACAGTGGCAGAAAATTCTGGATGAAACGCGCGCAAAGAAAAACACTATTCAGGGTGACGTAACAGCACTCAATGCCCAGATAAAAAAGGCAGAAGCAGAAATAAAGCAGCGCAATGGCACCATCAGCCGCCTTGTGACGGAGATAAATCAAAAGACTACCCGCATCGCAACACTTGAAAATCGTATTACAGAGGGTAGGGAGTCGCTCGCAAAACTTATGCGCGAGAAGAACGAGGTGGAGACTGCGTCGCTCGCGGTGTTGGCACTTTCTTCGGAAGACCTGTCAGACTTTTTCTCCAGTGTTGATGCTATAGATTCGATAAACCGCAATCTCCAAGAGCGTTTTGATGAACTGCGCGGTGTAAGAACAGAAACACAGAAGGAAAAAGAAGCGCTCGACGCTAAGCGCGCAGCAGAGCTTGATGCTCGTTACGTGGTGCAGCAAAAGCAGGCGGCTATCGCAGATAACAAGAAAGAAAAAGATCAGCTTCTTACGATTACTAAAAAAGAAGAGTCGTCCTACCAGAGCGTGCTAGCAGAGCGCCAGCGCCGCGCAGAAACCATCCGTTCTGCACTCTTCGAACTACGCGACACACAGGGTATTACATTCGCTTCTGCGTTGCAATTTGCAACGCAAGCAGAGGCCTCAACGGGCGTACGCGCTGCATTCATACTTGCAATTTTGCGCCAAGAATCTAACCTCGGAGCTAACGTTGGTCAGTGTCTTCTTACCGACACG
This sequence comes from Minisyncoccota bacterium, assembly GCA_020050775.1. Lineage (GTDB taxonomy): Bacteria > Patescibacteriota > Minisyncoccia > Phycocordibacterales > SBAW01 > GWA1-54-10. The sequence goes on along the minus strand of JAGVKC010000056.1, from coordinate 6,565 downwards.
ACAACCGGCGCAGGTAAAGGCAAGAACACCGGCAAGGTATTCTCCAACGTTATGCACCCAACCCGCGATGTACCGCCGTTTCTCGACCTTATGAGCCGTCTTGGCGCTGACCCAATGACCCAAGTAGTGTCTTGTCCGCAGTCGGTAGGCTATGGCGGAGCAATGGGTCCGACACAATTTATTCCCTCCACGTGGAAATCCTACGAGGCAAAAATCGCAGCCGCAACTGGTGTAAAAACTCCCGATCCGTGGAATGCAAAACACGCTATTACTGCCACAGCACTGTATCTAAAAGACTTAGGTGCAAACAAGCAAACCTACAGTGCAGAACGCGAAGCAGCAGGTCGCTACTATGCCGGTGGAAACTGGCAGCGCCTCGGACTCACCTACGCAGCGAGTGTGCTTAAATTCGCAGAGACCTATCAAGCCGATATCGACTTCCTCAAGGATAACTAAACACTGCAGAAAAAACAGCGTCTACTTCGTTGCGTGTTGCGATACTCGCTCGCCATAGAGAACTATGGTTCGCTCTGTTTCTCACATGCGCCTCGTATTCATCTGTTTTTCTGCAGTGTCTGGACGTCGCAGTAGAAAACAGCTATAACCTCTGCAGGCAGCTCTATATAGGAGGTTCTAATGAGCGGCAGATCGTGTGAGTGTGACGATGATCGGTATCCGAGTATCGATCCTACGCCTGCTGGTTTTACCGGCTTGTTTATCGGAGCCATTGTGGTGCTCGCAGCACTGATTGCGTTCCTGATGTTCCGGGAAGATTCGGCGCCAACTCCGGCTGTTGTTACGCAGACGCAAATAGATCAAGAAGTAGAGCGCTCTGTTAGCTCTGCTCGCTATTACTTTTCTTCCGGCATGCAGTTTGTGCGTATGCCAATATCTGGCCCTCTTACATCAAGCCTTTACGGCGCTCTGTTTAAGAGGAAGTGGGAAAAGGAGAATCCAGGAAAGTTCCTGTTCCTATGCTCATACGGTGATGGGCATTTCGAATGTATTGTCACAACTGAAGTTAAACAGTAAACGCAGGCGGCCCCTTACGGGCCGCCTTTTTCTTGCCCAAATTACCCTCAAGTGCTATAGTGTGAGCCATGAAAACGGAGACCCACCCGACATACTTTAAGGACGCCAAAGTGACCTGCGCTTGTGGCCGCTCTTTTGCTGTGGGTTCTACTAAGGAGAAACTCAGCGTCGAAATCTGCTCAGCATGCCACCCGTTCTACACCGGCAACGAAAAGATCCTGGATGCAGCTGGCCGCGTAGAGAAGTTCAAAGCACGTCGCGCAAAGGCTAAGTAGATGCAACCGGCGGAGATTGCCCGCTATAAAGAGAATCCTAAGACCGCATATCTTGCTGCGGAACTTCAGCGTGTCATAACGGAAGAATCAGAAGTAAAAGAGCTAGCTTCGGGAGATCTTGGTGCACTTGCCGCGGAAGACTTGGAGCGCTTGGCTAACCAGCGCACGGCGCTGGTAGAAGAGATAGAGCGTATTTTAAAACAGGAACAAACGGAAGAAGAATTCCCAAACGAAGCAGTATTGGAAGTTCGTGCGGGTGTGGGCGGCGCAGAAGCGGCGCTGTTTGCCGAAGAACTTTCCCGCATGTATCGCGCATACGCAGAAAAACAGGGCTGGAATGTGCGCGTGCTTTCGGAATCTAAAACCGACCTTGGCGGCTACAAAGAAGCTGTATTTGAAATACGCGGCAAGGGCGTATACGAACGTCTGCGCTTCGAGACTGGCGTACATCGCATTCAGCGCGTACCCGCAACAGAGAAGTCTGGCCGTATCCATACCTCCACAGCATCTATCGCGGCGCTGCCGATACGAAAAAAACACAAGATAGAAATAAACCCCAACGATTTGGAATTTGAATTCTCGCGCGCAGGTGGTGCAGGTGGCCAGAACGTCAACAAGGTGGAAACCGCTGTGCGCATCATCCACGTGCCCACCGGGCTCGACGCCCGCTCGCAGGCAGAACGCTCACAGAACGCAAACAAAGAACGTGCTATGGGCGTCCTTATGGCAAAGATAGAAGCGCTGCACGAAGAACAGCAAGCAAAAAAGCACGCACAAGAACGCAAAGACCAAATAGGTACGGGCGATCGTTCAGAAAAAATCCGAACCTACAACACGCTTCAGGACCGCCTGACCGACCATCGTATAAAACAAAACTGGCATAACCTTCCATCGATATTCGCAGGCAACCTAGAACCAGTACTTGATGCCGTTGCGTCAGGCACTGTTGGAGACGCTTCTGAAGACGACGAATGAAGCGTAAAGCACTTATCGCACTTGGTGTCGTAGTCTTTGCTGCAGGAGTGTACGCTATATCTACGCCACAAGCGCTCGCACCTTACATTGCTGTGCCGTTTACAGAAAAAGGAGTATCGGTGCTTTTTGCAGGGGACGCGATGTTTGATAGAAATGTCGCTAAGCGCGCGGAGGGCCGAGAAGAGGGAACGATGTGGGGAGCAAAGCTCTTAGAACTTTTTGCAGACACAGACACTACGCTGCGCGTACTTAACTTGGAGGGAACCATTACGACTAATGCGTCTATCGCACGCCGCGACAGTAACATTTTGCGCTTCACGTTTAACCCGCAGTTCGTGCGAGACTCTATTGCACCGCTGCGCCTTTCTGCAGTAAGCCTTGCGAATAACCATGCGCTCGATTTTTATGACCGCGGCTACACTTCGACGCGTGAGTATTTAGCCGAGTGGAGCATTGCGCACTTTGGTCAGCCGTTTAACACAGCCGGAAATCTCTCGGTCAGGCTTCCTGTCGGCAACAAGCAGCTCTGTTTGGTTGGGTACCATGAGCTGTTTAAGTCTGATCCTGCTTCTGTTATTTCAGAAATAGAATATATTCGCCCGTTGTGCTGGCGCGTTATTGTGATGCCGCACTGGGGCGTTGAATACGAAGGCACTCCTAGTTCAGAGCAGCGTTCGCTCGCACAGCAATTTTTAGATGCAGGTGCAGACGCCATAATCGGCGCGCACCCGCATGTGGTGCAGACCGTTGAGATTTACGATGGGAAGCCGATATTTTATTCGCTCGGCAATTTTATGTTCGACCAAGACTTCTCGTGGGACACAACGCATGGGCTACTAGTCCACGTAACGTTCTTAGAGAGTGAGACTCGCTTTAGACTTTACCCGACTTCTGTAGTTCTTTCCCAGGCTGACTTGGCGGGCCAAGAGGAACGGGAGCGTATATTGAAGGCGTTGGTGGGCAAAGAGCTGCCTGAGGCCATCTCAGTGCCCTTATTGGCCGAGGGTGCTTTTTCCTTGCCATACCAAGGGGCACAGTAGGTTGCAGGGGTAACCCCGCTGTGCTATTCTCACCAGTGTTCGATACGGGGCTTCGGCCCTTTTTTCTGTAACCCATGTCTACTAAAAACCCTATTATCGACAAGCTTTTTTCGGTTGGAGCGCACTTCGGCTACGCGCCGAGCCGCCGCCACCCGACACAGGCTCCTTATATTTTCGGTGCCAAAGGTGGTATCGAGCTTTTTGACCTTGAGAAGACGGCATCTCTCCTTGAGAACGCGCTTAACTTCGTAAAGACACTTGGCGCAGAGCGCAAAGTACTTCTCTTTGTTGGCGGTAAGGCAGAAGCTCGCGAAGCAGTAGAGCGCGCAGCACTTCGCATCAACCAGCCATATTCTTCCGGCCGCTGGATTGGAGGTTCTATCACGAACTTCTCTGAAATCCGCAAGCGTCTTGCACGCCTCCAGGAACTTTCTGAGAAGCGTGAAAAAGGGGAGCTTGCACAGTTCACCAAGCGCGAACGCCTTCTCATTGACCGCGAAATTACGGACCTCGAACTCATGTTCGGCGGCCTGCGTGGTATGCAGAAGAATCCTGATGCTCTTATCGTCATCGACCCAAAGCGCGAAGAAGGCGCAGTCGCTGAAGCTCGCCAGATGAACATCCCAGTTATTGCGCTCATGAATACTGACTGCAACCGTTCGCTCATTCAGTACCCAATTCCTGGCAACGATGCATCGCGCGACACTCTTTCTTACATTCTCGACGAAATCGCTGCCTCCTACGCAAGCACGGTTCCTCCTCGCGAATAATTCTCAATATGGCTATCAGTGCTGAAGCAGTAAAAGAACTGCGTGAAAAGACCGGCATCTCCGTCATGGAATGCAAAAAAGCGCTTGAAGAAGCGCAGGGCGATATGACCAAGGCGCTTGAGCTTCTTTCTGCGCGCGCAGTTACACTTGCTGAAAAGAAAGCAGACCGCGAACTTGCTGCTGGCTGTGTTGCGGCCTACGTGCACAACACCGGCCAGGTAGGATGCCTCGTACAGCTTTCCTGCGAAACAGACTTCGTGTCTAAAAACGAGGAGTTTGTAGCGCTTGCGCGTGACATTGCCATGCACGCTGCCGCTATGAAGCCAGAGACCATCGAAGAGCTCATTGCACAGCCTTTCATCAAGGACCCGTCCAAGACAGTAAACGACCTTCTCTCTGGCGCTGTGCAGAAGTTCGGTGAACGCACACAGATCACAAAGTTCAGTTGTTTCGCAGTAGCCTAAACGCTACACTACAACAATGGTTCTTTTCTTCACTGCTACACTCGTTATTTCGATTCTAGGGCTCACCTCGCTCTTGCTCATCAAGCGTTGGGAGATGCAGACTGGTAATGTACTGTGGGCTCGCGTACGTCCGGCTATAGGAGGTTTCTTCCATCGCCGCTTGGTGTGGATAGAACATGCAGCACCTGCATTGGTGCGCTCTGGTAGCGGGCACCTCTACCGCAAGGCGCGCGCGACAGTTCGTACGCTCTTTGCGCGCATTGTACTTCTTGTGGAGCAGGGACTAGAGTTTTTGCTTGGCTTTTTGCGCCGCGTCACCGAAGCGCCGCGCGGAGAAGGAGAGGCTTCGGCTTTTCTAAAAGAAGTAGGAGAGTACAAGAAGAAACTTGTTCGGGAGAATGGGGAGAAAACCATTACCGAAGAATAAATGCCCGTACACACCTATTTACTATAGTAAATACATAAGTAACCAGTAACATACGCTCGTATGATATTGGTTATTTGCTAAGGTGAAAGAATTGTCGCAAATACGCTTCGTTATCTATTGTGTCGGCGACGATAAGTCGCACGTACTTTCTTGAGTCAAAAACCTGGTGTGCAAGTTGGACCAATTCACTGGATTCGAATGGTGAGACAAATACGGAATTCTGTAATCGATAAAACCCCAACTCTGTCAGCTTCGTTTGTAACAAAGTGCGCTCGTACTTCTCCGTTTCGGGAATGTCAAAACACACTACTTGCCATTTTCCGTTCCACTTTTTTCGCTTTGTAAGGGTAAAGCGCGCCAGTTGTAACCGAGCAAGCTTTTTCCTACCCATTGAAGTTATACGGTAACGTTTGCCTTGCTTGCCGGGCTGGAGTGTCACGTCGCCTTGCTTGGCAAGCGCACTAAGTGCTCGTTCAAGCTTCCTCATGGCTTTGCGGGGGTTGGGGTCGATGAGTTTTAGAGCCATGCTTAAACCGGGGGCTGCTGCAAGAAGTACGACCGCGCCTCCAACTGCTAGTAATCCAAGGGCAATCCGGGTTACGACACCCTTGTCGGTCTTCTTTTGTTGCTTGTACTTCATTTTATGAGTATAACCTATTTTATACGGTCGTATGTTATGTGTTATAGCTATTTTAGTGTGTGAATATAAGATAAAAATCTGTTATAGTGTGCACCAAGCCGCCTTAGCTCAGTTGGTAGAGCAACTCTTTTGTAAAGAGAAGGTCCCCAGTTCAAATCTGGGAGGCGGCTCCAAAATATCGAAGATATTTCTGTGTTTGTCCTCCCAGATTTGAACTGGAGGGGGTCGGGGAGGTGTGCCTCCCCGTGTAGGAAGGTATTCGAAACCGAGGGTTTCGAAAGGGCGCGTAGCGCCCAGGAGTGAAATTCTGGGAGGCGGCTCCAATGAAAAATTTATACTTTTCGATTTTGACGGAGTAATAGCAGATTCGTATGCGCCGGCTTTGGAAGAGGCTATAAAGCTTTTTGAATCTGCTGGTTTTACGTCTCCTGGCAATATGACTTTGCGTCTCGTGCTTAAGTAGAGTTCCAACTTCGTCACCACAAGAGTACTTCCATTTTTATATTCACTCTGTTCATTAAAAATTAGGTGGCCCGTGCTCCGACTAGTGACTTTTTTATAGCTCTACTGTATTGTCTCTTCGGGCAGTAACTAGAGCAGGAGGTGCTTATGGCCGACATGGTACGTCGTAAACTTATCTTTCCAAAAAGTTTCTTGGAGTGTCTTGAAAAAGTTCGAAAAAAACAAGGTTCTCGATCTGACAGCGAGATCCTAAGAGAAGCGATTAATTTGCTTGAGTCGTGCAAGCGAAAAAAGAAGGGTAAAAGAAGGATACGACGCAATGCGAAAAGGTAGCAGTGAACCAGTCGTTCGCCGCCACATCACGATGACGGTGAAATTCTGGGAGAGGATTGATCGTCTTAAGAACATTCGGGGCGCGATGTCGGATAGTGAAGTTGTTCGCACGGCAATCAGTCTGCTGGAACATATCGTATCTCTTCT
>JAGVKC010000043.1 GCA_020050775.1 Minisyncoccota bacterium | reverse complement strand
TTAATGTTGCCCGCACCAAACGGCATGCCGCCAAGCGCGGTATAAAAAATAATATATTGGCCTTCGAAGTACGTGACGCGTGGGTCTTCACAGCCGTACTTTTCCCATGGTTCAGACGGAATGATAAACTGACGGCGGTTTTGAAAACGTTCCCCATCAAGTGAGAGTGCTTTGCCTATAGAGGAGATGCCTGCAGGAGTCATGAGTGCGTCAGGGCGACCCTGCGCACGATAGAGAAGGTGCGTAATGTTGCCTTTCTTTACAGGGCAGCCATTGAAGGTACCTTGCGCTTCCCAGTAGCGGTCAGCCATGGGTGCTACAAGGGGATTATGTTCGCTGCGGCGAATTACATACATAGATTTCGACGAACGTCTCCGTCAGGAGTACGAAATTTTTCTGCTGAAAAATTTCGACAGTTTAGCGCCGTCGCGCTCGAAAGCCTCCTTCCTGAGAGTTGCGTCTCCATAGTATAAGATACAAATTTCCAGTTGTTCACTTTTCTTGCATGGTAGGTGTGCTCAGTGTGAATCGTTTTATATTTTTACGGGCTCTAGTATCGCGTGTTGATTGTTGGTGAGTTTATGGAGGAACTCTGAAAGATTTGCTTTTGCAACGGCTACGTATTTATCTCCGCCGCCGTAGTACACAAAAAGCTCTCCGTCTTTAATGATAGAGCCGGAGGCGTAGACGATGCCTGGCTTCCAGTCGTTTTCGTACCACATATCCGGTTCAAGTACTGGGTAATCACTGCGGTAGATTATTTTTGTCGGGTCAGCCAAATCTAGAAGCATCGCGCCGAGTTTGTACTTGTAGCTCTCGCGCTCATCGTTTGCATGATAAAACACGAGCCACCCCTCTTTGGTGCGCAGTGGTGGTGCGCCAGCGCCGCGCATATGATTGTCCCACTTGCCGGGCCTGCCGCCTTTGGCGGGCCGCTTTGAATAAAGAGATCGGGTCTATAGAGGTCTGCAAGGTCGTCAATGTATTCGATGCGAATGTCCGGAGAGATGCCGTGCAGTATCGCGTAGCGCCCGCCAATTTTTTCCGGAAACAAAACCCAGTTCTTATGCATTTCGTTAGGTGGCGAAATGAGCGCGGGCTGCGCCCAGTTGAACGTTTTATGCATGAAGTTTTTTATAGGAGTTGAGGTGAGCGCCATACGCACGAAACCCCAGCCATCAAACGCAGTGAACGTTATATAGACTTCGCTCCCGATGCGCACCATGCGCGGGTCTTCAGCGCCGCCCCAGCCGCCGCCGGATGCATACGCTGTTTGGCTATACGAAAGAGGACCGTAGATGCGGTTTTTATCCGGAATACCAAAGCCGCGCGTTGGCTCATATACCGGGTAGGCAAGCCGTTCATCAAAATGAACCCCGTCTTTGCTCGACGCATAGCCGATGCGCGAAATCCCGTCTCGGCCGAGTGCACGGTAGAGAAGATGGACGCGACCTCCTTCATACATTGCGGCAGGATTAAATACTGCTTCAGATTCCCACCAATGTTCTGGGTCGGGGCGCAACACTGGGTTGTGCGCAAAGCGGCGCAGGCGTATAGGCGTACTCTGCCGCAGTAGCCAATACCCCAGGAGGCAGAAGAGTACGAAGAGAAGGAGTGTTAGCGCTAAGAGAAGGAACAGAAGGTCACGCGCGTCCATAGTTGTCTTCGAGACGAGTTATATCTTTCTCGTCAAAGGTGCCGAACGCAATTTCTAGGAACGAAAGACCCCCAGGACCTCCTGCGACACGATGTTTTGAAGCGCGCGGAGAGAAAAATTGCGCGCCTGCTTCTGCTGTATGGTGCTCGTCGTTAATAGTGAACACGCCGGAACCGGTAAGGACGCGCCAAAACTCATCGCGGTTCTCATGTGTCTGCAAGCTTATAGCTTCGCCAGCTTTTACTGTAATTATTTTTACAGTAGTCTGTTCGTTAAGTGTAAAGCGCTCGAAATCGCCCCACGGGCGAACTTGCCTTTGATAGTTAGAGAGGCCATCCATACCGCTCTATTGTATGGCAAAAAAATCTACGTACTGCGCAGTAGTTGTGGAGAAAGGAGCCTCGCCGCGCCACTCGGTCGCATTTTAATCGAAGAATGCGACATGATTCCTCAGAATCAACAATTGCGCGGCATGATATTGCGTCGCAGCATAGTGGACAATGATGCGACACGATTGTGCTCAATCGCATACGCCGAGGGGGCCCCTCGCTTGTGGCGACAGAGCCCCCTCGGCTCAGATCTTTTTCTTTTTCATCTTGGTTTAGACCTTATCTTATTACGCACGTTAAAACTGAGCCGACTTCTAAAAAGTGACAGCGGCTCTTTATAAGAGCTCAATCGCCGTCCATGTGTTTTTGCCCGATACGCTGTGTGCCTTTATTGATTACGCACTCGCACACATCGTCAAGTGTATCGATGTGTGCTGAACCAAATATGAAGCCCCGCACACCGGCTTTTCGTTGCGAAGCACAAGTCGTTGCGTATCAACACTGTTTTGATTTTCTGTGATGTTCATGTACCTCGATACAATAGAAATATCCCGCATAGTTAAGACGACGAAAAGCGGTGTGAAGGGGAAGCGGCTACCGAGACTTTGGTCCTTGAGGGTTATATCCGCTTGAGAAATCAAAGGAGGCTTCGCTACGATCTGTGGGGGCTTCATCATGTCCTGTGCGGTTGGCCCAACCGCCACGGGGTAGGTATATCGATACAGTGGTGCCTTTGCGCTTAGCGCTTTGTATTTGAATCTTTCCATGATGTGCTCGCACCATTTCGTTTACTATGGTTAGACCCAAACCAGAACCCGTTTTGCGTATTTTTCGCACGCGCGAAGTGTCTGCGCGGTAAAACGGTTCAAAAATATGGAAAAGGTCGTCCTGAGAAATGCCGATACCGCTGTCTGTAACAGAAAAAAGTATGAGACCGTCGCCGTTAGGACGCACGGTAACCGTAACTGCGCCGTTAGTGTCCTCCGGTGTGTAGGCGAGCGCATTTTTGATGACATTGGTCATAATTTGTTCAAGCGCTCCGGGGTTGCCCCACACTATTGAGTTACTTTCTTTACGCAGCGTAATGCGAATGCCGCGTTCTCGAGCCAGCGACGTAAGACGTTCTACGGCTGCTTCTGCAATGGGGCCTACATCGACGTTATGAAACTGCATGCGCTCTGGGCGTGTGAGGGTATTGAGTGAAAGAAGGTTATTGATGATCTCTGATATGCGGTTGAGCTCTTCGACTATTTCAGTAAATACGGTGCGCACATCAGGCGAAAGCGACTCATCCAGTAGTGCCACTTCAGAGGATGTTTTGATAGTCGAAAGAGGCGTGCGCAGCTCATGTGCAACGTTAGAGATGAAGAGTTTTTGGTTGTGCAAGGTATTTTGCGCCGGTGCAAGCGTATAGCGCGCGAGGAGCACCCCAAACACGACTGCCGCAAGGAGTATGCCGCTAAATACCAGCCAGCCATACTCACTGTAAATCCACACAATGATAAATCCAAGCACGCACACCAGTACAAACGCTGCCTGGAGTGCGATGATGTTTACCGTGGTGCGGAAGAATAAATCACTCGCGTATTTCTCCCGCCAAGCGGTAACCCACTCCCCGAACAGTTTCAAATAGATTGTCGCCGTTTTCATCAGTTCCAAGTTTTTTTCTTAGATTTTTCATATGCACGTCAAGTACGTTCGACCACGAAAGGGAATTGAAGTCCCACACATGATCAAAGAGCTTCTCGCGAGAGAGAACTTCGTTCGGCTGGCGCATAAAGCATTCTAGAAGCGAGAATTCTTTGAGGGTAAGTGGTACTTCTGTGCCTTCTTTGCGCACAACGCGGGTTGCCATGTCCATTTCTAAATCTCCGACTTTTAGCACCACCGGCTTTGATTGGGTAGGACGGCGCAGGACCGAGTTTATACGTGCAAGCAACTCCTCGAACGAGAATGGCTTCACGATGTAATCATCAGCGCCTTTATTAAGGAGATCTACCTTATGTTCGGTTTCATTGCGTGCCGTAAGGATGATTATTGGCGTAGTAACGCCTTCCTGGCGCACAGACTCAGTAATAGTGGCTCCGTCAATGCCAGGGAGCATGAGGTCAAGAATAATAAGGTCGTATTCGCTGCGGTACAGAAGGATGCGATTGCGCGCTTTTTCGGAATCCGCGAGCCAGTCGACTGCGTAGCCTTTCAGTTCCAAGCCTTTTTTGAGGGCTTTGGCCAGGCGTTCCTCGTCTTCGACTATGAGTATGTGCATATAGTGTTATGATTAGTTAACGTTCGACCTAATTGAGTATGAGGGAAGGTACCTGAAGCATTCATGAAGAAGTATACAGGTACGAACATACCCTGCAATTGCAGGGTATGTTCGTACTTTTGATGAAATGGGTTTAGGAAGCGCCCATGAAGAGCTCATAGTCGCGTGCAAAAAGCCACTTTGCCATAACGTAAATCGTGTAGGTGATAAAGAAGGCAGCCAGCACGTCTATGGAGTAGTGGTAATGGCCCAAAAGCACTATTGTCCCAAAAAATAACGAAGAAGCGAGATAAAAGTAGCGCAACACGGGCTCATACCAAAATGCTAGAGCTGCAAGAAACGGCAAGCCTGTGTGGCCGGAGAAGAAGAGGTCTCCTGCAAAAAACACGCTGTTAAGTACAGGTGCAGGAGTAGGGGGAATTTCTATAGGGTATGGCCCCAGGTGCGTAAGAGAAATAAAAATAGAGCGGATGATGTAGAAGAGCGCAATGCCCTTGAGCGCGAAGGGGAGACGTTGGGGCTTGTATAGAAGCAGTGCCACAAAAATAAGCATATGCGCGAACGTTCCATACACGAAAAGCCAGTCAACATCGTATGCAGGAATATTGCTCAAAATTATGTCTTCAACGTAGTTACTCGCTTTGTTAGAGGCGTACTGAATCGCATAAAACGACAAGGTAAGAGCTGCGGTGAGCAGGACCACTCCTTCCGCCACGTTCCGGGTAAAGGCGGGTTTAGAAAACGCTTCTTTGTATCTTGAAATGATACTCATAATGCTAGTATATATGCTGATGGAAGCACTGATAGCCCTCATACTTCAGTACC
>JAGVKC010000001.1 GCA_020050775.1 Minisyncoccota bacterium | reverse complement strand
TTAGAATTCTTTAAAGAACGCGGCCATACAATTATTCCGTCGGCTCCTTTGGTGCCGGAGAATGACCCGACCACGCTTTTTACCGGCTCTGGCATGCAGCCTTTGGTTCCATACCTACTTGGAAAAAACCATCCAGCAGGCTCACGCCTTGTTGATTCACAAAAGGCTTTCCGTTCTATGGATATAGAAGAAGTGGGCGACAACCGCCACACAACCTTCTTCGAAATGCTCGGCAACTGGTCTTTGGGCGACTATTTTAAACAGGAACAGCTTCCGTGGGTATTTGAATTTCTGACTGACAGTATTGGTCTGGACCCACAGAAACTTTACGTGACGGTATTCATTGGTGATGAGAAGAACGGCATCCCTCGCGACACTGAATCTGTTGGTATCTGGAAAGAACTTTTTGCAAAGAAAGACATTGAAGCTAACGATGTGCTTATTGGCGCAGAATCCGAAGGATATGAGAAGGGTATGCAAGGTGGACGCATCTTTTATTACGACGCAAAGAAAAACTGGTGGAGCCGCGCAGGAGTGCCAGAGAATATGCCCGCAGGTGAACCAGGAGGTCCAGACTCTGAAATATTTTATGACTTCGGCACAGCGCACGATTCAAAGTGGGGTAAAGAGTGCCATCCAAACTGCGACTGCGGCCGCTTCTTGGAAATCGGCAACTCGGTATTCATGCAGTACATAAAGAAAGAAGATGGAACATTCGAACTTCTTCCTAAACAAAATGTGGACTTTGGCGGAGGATTGGAGCGCATTGCAGCAGTCTCGGAACATGCGAACGATGTATTTACTGTTACGCACAAAACAATCATTACTCATCTCGAGCAGGCGAGCGGCAAGAAGTACGCAGACGACGTTCGCTCGTTCCGCATCGTTGCAGATCATGTAAAAGCAGCGGTATTTCTTATTGCAGATGGCGTTATTCCAAGCAATGTAGAACGCGGCTACGTAGTGCGTCGTCTGTTGCGCCGCGCAGTGCGTTTTGCAGATGTTATAGGTCTTCCTTCTGGGGAACTTTCTGCACTTACAGCATCTATTGTGTTTGAATATATGGACACATATCCAAACCTTCGCGAACAAGAAGAATTCATTCGCAATATTATCTCTGGCGAAGAGTCTCGCTTCCGCACAACGCTATCTCGTGGCCTTAAGGAATTTGAGCGCGTTGCAGGAAGTAAAATTTCAGGCACTGACGCCTACACACTATTCACTACGCATGGTTTTCCTATTGAGCTCACACGTGAACTTGCTTCTGAAAAAGGTATTTCAATCGATGAAGAAGGTTTTAAGGCTGAAATGCAGAAACATAGCGACCTTTCCCGTGCAGGTTCTGAGCAGAAATTTAAAGGAGGACTTGCAGACACCTCAGAAAAAACTACACGGCTCCATACTGCGCACCACCTGCTTCTAAAAGCACTTCAGCAAGTGCTTGGTCCTCATGTACACCAGCGTGGCTCGAACATTACGCAGGAGCGTTTGCGTATAGACTTTTCGCATACAGAAAAAATGACGGATGAGCAGAAAAAAGAAGTGGAGCGAATTGTAAATGAAAAGATTGCAGAAGATATTCCGATGGTGCGCTCAGAAATGGCGCTAGAAGATGCCGAGAAGCTTGGCGCAGAACACGAATTCGGCGCTAAATATCCAGAACGCGTGTCTGTGTATTCGCTCGGTCCAAAAGGCGCTTCGGAAGAAGACCCTCAATTCGAGAATTCCTTTTCAATAGAATTCTGCGGTGGCCCACATGTAACTCACACAGCTGAATTGGCAGAGTCTGGCACCTTTAAGATTCAAAAAGAAGAAGCGGTTGCACAAGGTGTTCGCCGCATAAAAGCGGTATTGACTAAATAAGCTTTCTGTACCATACTTCATTTTAGAAGTAGCCTGTACATATTGTTCAGGTAAAACAGGGAGGATCCCTTGAATATCAGAGGTATTGTCGTTGCGGTTGTGTTGGGTTTTGCAATCGCTATCCCAACCACTTCGTTTGCGCAGAGCGTCACAATCGATCTCAAAAACATCGATCCGAAGCTCGCAACAGAAATTTTGAAGGCTCAGAAAGACAGCACTCAAAAGAATGTTGTCCCTACTACGCCGGCGCAAGCCAAGGAATGGGCAACTATCGGCGAAGAAGTGGCGAAAGCGATCGCCGCCACCGCAAAAGCGCTTTCAATCGAGGTCAACGAATTCGTAAAGACCCCGGTCGGGAAGTGGACCTTATTTTTCATCTTCTGGTTCTTGCTCGGCAAGAAACTCTGGATGATCGTCGGCGGCACCATTGCCTGGATCGCACTCGGCGCCCTTATTTGGAAGTCATTTAACCACTTCCACCTTCCTCAGAAGAAACTGGTGGAAGAAAAGGGTGACACCAAGAAATACGAATATGTGAAGTTCGATTTCAATAGCAAAGACGCACGCACTGTCTCTGCTATAGTGCACGTGGGTATCTTCTGTGCCACGAGCATCGTAATGATGATCATCATCTTCTAAAATCAGCACACCCCCGGGCTTTAACCCGGGGGTGTTTTCTTTTGCGCTATACTTTAGGCATGACTTCGTTGTTCAAAAAACAACGCCCTAAAGAGCGTACTATTCTGCTTCTCGATATTGAAAACGGCAGTGTTGCTGCGGCTCTTGTTCGTATTGCACCTGAAAAGCAACCTAAACTCTTTGGCGAAACACGTCGGCATTTGCCAGCGCAACACACACGCGACGGTAAGTCGCTCTTTGGCCGCGTAACTGTCGCTGCGCGCGAAGCCATGCGCTCAGTAAGCGAAGTCGCTGCTCGGATACGCCAACACCCTGCAACGTCAGACATGGGCCGCATCGACGCTGTTGCAGTATTTCTTTCTGCGCCCTGGGGTACCCCGAATCTTGAATTAGGTCGTCCAGAATTTATGCCGCAAATTCAAGATTTTCTTTCTAAAGAAACGCATCAGTGGGCAGGGGATGTGCCAGTGTCTTTCCACACCTCAACCGGTTCAGGCGTTTTTGGCCTGCGCGCGCTATATCCTGAAGAAACTAATTCGCTTCTCTACACATTAACGGCCGAAGTGGGGGAACTGGTACACATACGCGATGGTCACGTTCAAGGGCACGCCACAATGCCGTTTGGGTATCACAATGTGCTTAGAACTCTTAAAAGTCATGCTGGCATATCTGAGCACGAAGCGCGTTCTGCTTTTCATTTGCGCCATCTAGAAGAACCACTAGGCGCAGCCGCTGAACACTTGGCAAGAGAATTTGCGCTTTCTGCACATGACCTTATTAACGAAGGGGACATAGAGTCAGTGTTTGTACTTACGCATGAACCTGTTGCGCAGTGGGCTGCAGAGTCGCTTTCAGAAACTGAACTTCTTGCAGAACTTTTTCCAGAAGGTGGCACCGTACGAGCTGTACGTTCTGCGCATGTAACGCCCCACATTGCTGCACATGCAAGTTCACCAGATCTCTCTTTGATGCTTGCAGCCCTTTTTGTGGACAGCCACGCTCGCTAACACCTCGCGTGCTATACTTGTGTACATGCAGGACATGGTGCCCCGTGGCGATCGTTCCATCCGTAATATCTCTATAACTCATGCCCGCCGGCCAGCAGCCAAAGCGGAGCATACATCTCCAGAACCTATGCATGACGAACCTATTGCTCCAATACACCCACGCCGAAAGAAGCGCGCCCGAGGTTTCTGGTGGTGGGCACTCATTGTAGTTGTTGTCTGTGCTGCCGCAGGACTACTTCTTTCCACCGTATTTGCAGGAGCAACAATTACCGTCTACCCGAAGACGCAAACTGTTACAGCCCCGGCAACGCTTACTACTGCACTTAAGGCGCCCGTAGGAACGCTTTCTTTCGAAACTATGTCTGCCACGCGCTCCGCAACTACTACTGTTGCAGCATCTGGCACCAAACAAGTGTCTCGCCAGGCATCGGGCATAGCAACGATTTACAATGCATACGACACAAACCCGCAGCGCCTTATCGCAAACACTCGTTTTGAAGCAGCAGATGGCAAAATTT
>JAGVKC010000002.1 GCA_020050775.1 Minisyncoccota bacterium | reverse complement strand
GGCGCAAAGCCAGGTGCCGCCGGTAACGCTGTGTTTGCCGGCCATGTAAATAATGCACGCACTACCGCCGGCGTCTTCTCCAACCTCTCTAAACTCTCGATAGGCGACTATGTTACTCTTCTTGATGAGAACGGTAAGTCGCTGGTCTACCAGGTCTCTGCAAAAGCAGAGTACCCGGCAGACGAAGCTCCGGCTTCAGAAATCTTCGCAAACACGGGTCCATCAAAAATAATTCTCATTACGTGCGAAGGGGAATGGGTACCCGCGCAGCGTACCTTCGAAAAACGTCTCGTTATTACTGCCATTCCTTCCTACCGCTAAGGATTTTTGCCAGCCCCTTGCGCATTTGGCGCCTCGTGCTACAGTAATCGCGTTCGTAGTAAGTTCTCCAGTTGCCATGTGTGGCGTTCGGAGGGTCGCCTTACGAAGAACCTAGTTACTTCTCGTTTTTCTCGTAATCATGGCACGCAAACTCTTTGTCGGTGGTCTTCCGTACCGCACGACAGGTGATGAGCTCCGCGACGCCTTCGCCCAGTCGGGTGAAGTCGCTACGGCCTCCATCGTGACCGATCGCGAGACTGGTCGCTCCCGTGGCTTCGGCTTCGTGGAGATGGCAGATGATGCTGGCGCCGATAACGCAATTTCCATGTGGAATGGAAAGGAGTTCGGTGGTCGCATGCTCACAGTCTCCGACGCTCGCCCGAAAGCATAGTCTTTCGTGTAACAAAAGCCCCGCTTTGGCGGGGCTTTTGTATTATTATTGTTTTTGAAGTGCTTTGGTGGAGAGCGGAAATATCCTGCTGATATATTTCCTAACCTCGGCACCGTCGTGCCTCAGACTCTCCACCAAAGCACTTCAGGGATTGTTAAACCCAAAGACATGAACACCCTGCTCAAGGAACTCAAAAAATTCTATAAGAAAAGCTCGCGCGGACATTTACCGTGGCGTGCGACTACAGACCCATATCGCATATTGGTATCTGAGTTGATGCTGCAGCAAACGCAGGTGGAGCGTGTGATTCCTTTCTACACTCGTTTTATAAAAACATTCCCGACTCCGAAGAAGTTGGCTGCGGCGCCGCTCTCAAAAGTTCTACTGCTTTGGCAGGGGCTTGGGTACAACCGCCGCGCAAAGTTTTTGCATGAAGCAGCCAAAGTAATAGCAAAACAAGGATTTCCAAAGACTGCTGAGCAAATGGAAGAACTTCCCGGGGTAGGGCACTACACGGCGCGCGCCGTTGCGGCGTTTGCACGAAGCAGTCCAGAAGTATTTATAGAAACAAACATCCGTACCGTCTTTCTCCACCATCTTTACAGAGGTCGGACCTCTGTAAGTGATGCGCTGATACTCCGCCAGGTAGAAGAAGCTCTCAAACGCTCGCGTATGCAGCCGAAAGACTTTTATGCAGCACTGATGGATTATGGTTCGAACCTCAAGCGCAGCGGCATAAAGCTAAATGCCCGCAGCAAACATTATGTAAAGCAGTCGAAATTCGAAGGCTCCACGCGCCAAAAACGCGCAGCCAAACTTCGTGAACTTTTGGCGCGCGGCGCGAGCGAGAAGCAGATCGAGAAAGCACTGAACTCCAAGTAAAAAGGCCACCTCATTGAGGTGGCCTTCTGTGGGGCTTACGCAGAAGTCAGCTTCCGCGGCCCAAGCGTAAAGCGATGGAACGGGATTTTGGCGGCGGCACGGGCGACAGCTCGACTGTGAATCCCTTTCAAGGAATCCTCCAAAATTGATGTACTTACATCTCGAATATGACAAAAGGGACCCTTCTTGTAAAGGGTCCCTCTGTGCACGAGCTTTTCAATTCGATTTCACCACCAACGAATTTTTTTCTTTCTTTTCGAAGGTCCGATTCTTATACTCAATTCGACTTCACCGTCATCGAACGTGTCGCTTGTACTGGAAGATTTTCCCAGAATTTTCTTACGAAGATCAGAATCTAAAACCAACTGTTTGAACGAATAGTCAGAAAGAAGAGGCTTCGGCTCGACGTGCATTGGATGCTCCTGGTTCTATTCCTCAAGCAGCCTAACAAACCTACACTCCGAGAACAACCGGAATGACGATAGGTCTTTTATTCGTTTTTTCGAAGAGGAAGCGAGCGACAGCGTCAGTTACGTTTGCCTTTACGATGTCGAAGTTCACTGGGTTCTGACCCTTAGCAGAGTCTTCGATAGTTTTCTTCACGATGATGCGTGCCTGCTGGAGAAGTTCTTGGCTCTCGCGCAGGTACACGAAGCCGCGGGAAATGATGTCAGGGGACTTTCGCAGGCGGCCGTTTTTATGATTCACGGTTGCGATGATGACGAACATACCTTCCTGCGCGAGGACCGTGCGGTCGCGGATGACCACTTCCTGCAGGTCGCCGATGGAGAAGCCGTCTACGAGGCGCAGGCTGTTAGGCGCGTTTTCTTTGCGGCGGATGATGCGAGTGCCTTCGTCAACGATTTCAAGCACTGCGCCATTGTCTGGAACTACCACCTCGTCTTCCGAGCGGCCGCAGGCCTTAGCGATGTCTGCATGCACGCGAAGCATGTAGTGGTAGCCGTGAAGTGGCATGAAGAAGCGAGGATTTATTTTCTGGTGAATCCAGAAGGTCTCGTCGCGGTTAGCGTGGCCAGAGGCGTGCACGTCCATCGTTTCGCGGTGGATGATGCGTGCACCCTGGCGGGAAAGGTTGTCTTTAAGTTTCTGTACTGAGCGTTCATTGCCCGGAACGATGGAAGAGGAAAGCACAATAGTGTCGCCCTTCTTAATCTTTACGTTCTTGTGCGTCTTCATCGCGATACGCATGAGTGCAGCGAACTCGTCGCCCTGCGCGCCGGTCGCAAGGATGACTACCTTATGGTCGGGGAGGTGTTCGAGCTGGTCTGCGCCGATGAATGTTTTTTCATCGACTTTCAGCATGCCAAGGTGCTTCACGATTTCCACGTTTACTTTCATGCTGCGACCTTCGATGAGTACTTTCTTGCCTGCGCGCTCTGCGGTTTCAAGCATGCGCATGATGCGCTCAAGCTGAGAGGAGAAGGTACCGATAATCAGGCGGCCTTTCGCGGTCGTGATAATTTCGTCGAGGTTCTTTTGCACGACACGCTCTGCAAGCGAGAAGCCCGGCTTCTCTACGTTAGTAGAGTCGGCCATGAGCATGAGTACTTTTTTGTCTTTGAAATAGGCGTATTCCTTTTCTTCTGCTTCGGTTGGGATGCCGTCTATATGGTCGAGACGAAGGTCGCCGGTGTGCACGATCATGCCGTACGGAGTTTCGATGATGATGCCCATGGAGTCAGGAATAGTGTGGAACACTGAGAAGAAGCGGACCTTAAGGCCAGAGGTGCCGACTTTGATGGTCGAGTCTTGCTCAACTTCATGGATGTCCAAGGGGCGCAGGTGAGGAAATTCTTCCTGGCGCTTCTTGATCATCACTGCCGTGAGGCGGCGCGTGAAAATAGGCGGGTAGCCGATGCGGTCAATGATGTAAGGAATACCGCCTATATGATCGAGGTGGCCGTGTGTCACGTAGAGTCCGCGGATCTTGTCGCGACGCTCTTCGAGGTATTTGGTGTTCGGGAGAATGTAGTCGACGCCCGGAGTTTCGTCTTCGCGGAACT
>JAGVKC010000003.1 GCA_020050775.1 Minisyncoccota bacterium | reverse complement strand
CAGAACTCTTACAAGAAGCTCAGAGCTCTAACCTAACCTCAACTGTTGCGCGCTCTCTCCTTATCAATCTCTCTGATGCAAAAACGCAAGGTCTTGGTGACGATATTCCTACTCAGGAAAAACTTATCGCACAAGCGGTAGCGCAAGCAGGCACTTCCAATAGCGAACCTGCGTATGTAACAAGCGACCTGCAAGTCGTACCACAAACTACTGCTTCGTTGCGCACCTATGGAAATAACTTTATGGCGGAACTCAAGGGCAACACGCGCGCAAATGCAGCGGACACCTATATGGCTATGGGCTACGCGCTGGATTACGGCGACAAATCCAAACTCGCTCCGCTAAGCACAATTGGAGAAGCGTATGAATCTCTCGCGCAAGCACTTGCAGAGACGCCTGTACCTGCAACACTTGCCCCCTTGCACCTTTCAACAATAAATAAATTTGCAGAGATGTCTGCCACCTACGCTGACATGAATCTTGTACTTGAAGATCCTTTGAGAGGCCTCGGCGGACTTGAACGTTTCCGACTACTTCAAAGCGAAACATCGCGTTTGTTAACAAACCTTGCTCAAGAGTTGCAGAGAAACGGTATACTTTTTAGTACCACAGACGCAGGCGCCACATGGAGCGTGTTCTTACCACAATAATATGAACCGCCGCATTCTTTTTATAATCCTTGGCGCGCTCGCATTTGCGCTCCTCCTTATTGTTCTATGGATGTGGTTTTTCACCGGCGAAACCCCAGGCCCCAACACAGGCTCCTTTGGCAGCGGAACAGAGCGTCCAGGCAATGCAACCACTACCGGGCCAGTCACCAACGTTCCCAACGACATACCTCCTGGAGGTAACAATGTAGGGGCAGAAACAGGTGGGGGGCTAACTGGTAGTGGTACTGCGGGCAGTCAGACCGTCACTGGTGTGCAGTGGCTTGGCGGGCAAGGCACTTTCGTAGGGGGGGGAAACATTACTAACTTCGTACCTAGTACTGTAAACGAGCTAAATAATGGAAATATCTCCGGCAATGTAAGTATTCTTGGAAATGGCGGGGCAAACACCGCGACGCAAAACGGCATAGGTCTTGAAGGCGCTCTGATTGGTGCGGGCATTGGGACAGCCTTGTGCACCGCCGGACTCTTAGGAGGCGGCACCGCGGGCGGAGTACTCAGCTCTGCGGCGCTTGCGCCTGTTGCGGTTACAGTTAATGCTCCTGTACAGAACGTAAAAGATTCTAATGATATTTTGCGCGACAACTTTCTTAACTGTATCGCGCGCACCATCGCACGCGCGGCAATCCAACAGATCACTTCTAGCGTTGTTAATTGGATAAACTCTGGCTTTAACGGAAAGCCCTCCTTCGTACAAAACTATAAGCAATTCTTTACTAACGTACTCGATCAAGCTGCAGGCGAATACATAAAGGGTAGCGCCCTTTCATTCTTGTGCTCTCCGTTTCAAAACCAAATCCGTATTGCACTTGCACAAAGCTACGCGCGCAGTAACGCAGGCGCGCAGAGTTGCTCTCTCACGTCGATTGCAAATAATTTCACGCGCTTCACCGGCGGGAACTTCCGCGCAGGAGGCTGGAACAGCCTTCTTTCTCTGACGGGGACCCCTACTAACAACCCCTTCGGCGCATACTCTTACGGACAGCTTGGCCTTGCTAATGCGCAAGCAACCGCAGGAGCAAACGCAAACCGACAGGTCACTCCGACCGGTTTCCTTGCCCAACAAGAAAAATACGATTGTGTTGCAGCTGTTGGTGCCAACGGTCCTGTACAAAACTGTAAAACGCGCATCACTACTCCGGGCGGCGTCATCGAATCTTCGCTTAACAAGACACTCGGTACTAGCATCGACTCACTGAACCTCGCTAAAAACTTCGACGAAATTATAAGTGCTTTGGTGCGCCAACTTATGACGAAAGCGCTCTATGGCGGTCTTTCTAACCTCAGCGGCCAGCAAGGCTACGAAACAAGCTACCTTACGCCCAACCAACAACTTGCCCAAGAACAGGGCCAGGCTCTTCTGGAAAACCTCCAGGGCATGGTGCAGTACGCACAGCAGTACGGCACGGCGTTCCAAGGGGCCATCCGCGATATCCAAAATACTCAAGAACAACTAAACACCCTTGCAAACTGCTGGGCAGTCACAGCTTCTTCAACGCAAAATACTGCGAAGCAATCTCAGGCGACAAGCAACTCTGCCTCTGCACTTGCGACTCTTGCGTCGTATGATTCTCAAATCGCTACATTTAACGTACATATTACTCGTGCCAATTCAGCCATTGCGTTTCTCCAGGAATTGCAGACGCGCACGCTTGGCATTACCTCGACAAATGGCGTAAAGGCTATAACGGCAGAATATAACGCGGCGCTCGCCTCTAGCGGAATATTCTTGCAGGCTGATGTAACGCAAGCGCAGCAAGACCGCACAACGCTGCAGACACAACTGACAGGTCGAAACGACCAGACAAAAGCCGGGCTTCAACAATGCTATGCATTTGGCGTCTAAGAAAACCATACGCTTTCTTGCAGCTGCTGTAATTACAATCAGTATTTTTGGTGCGTACACACCCGCACAAGCAGATAACCATGGCGCGATGAATCAGGGGACAATGCAAGGCCTTGCCCCGGTTAACCAAAATCAACTTCCAGTAAGCGGAACTCCAACCGCTCCTTCCTGTAGCTGGAGCGCGAGCACGTGGGATATTTGTATTTCAAACCTTGTCTACGTCTTTACCGTAGGGCTCATGAGCACCTTCGCCTACATTGGCGCATTTTTCTTCAGTTACACCATAGCGCTCTCACTTAACAGTAGTGCATACGCCCTTACCTTCCTCTCCACTGGGTGGGAGATAGTTCGCGACATTGCGAACATGACGTTCATATTCATACTCATTTATATTGCGCTTGTTGTTATGTTGCAGGCAGAAACTGCCGGAACTATAAAAATGCTCGCTGTGGTTATCGTGGTTGCGCTGTTAGTTAACTTCAGCTTCTTTTTTACACGGTTAGTTATAGACGCGGGAAACATCTTAGCAGTGCAATTCTATAACGCCATACCCAACGTAGGGGCGCCGTTTGCCAACGGCGTAAAAAATCTTTCCGAAGGTATCATGCAGGGCGTTTCTGTGCAGAACCTCCTTGGAAGCGCTGAATTCCAACAGTTTTACGCACAAAACAAAGGAGGAAGCGGATTTCTAAACGTAGTCATCACGCTCTCCATGGTCTACATCGCGCTTGGAGCTATGTTTGCCATGCTGTTTATAACCTTCCTCACCGTGGGAGTGAAGTTTCTCATGCGCATTGTAGCGCTATGGTTCCTTATCATCGCTTCGCCTCTGGCATTCGTGGCAAAGGCAATTCCAAAACTTTCCGGATTCTACGACCAGTGGCAAAAATTGCTCATAAAATCCGCATTCTACCCAGCAATATTCCTTTTCATTTTCTATATTCTAAGCCTCTTCCTTGAAAGCAACGGCGCCCAGCAAGGAAGTCTCGTAAGCGGCATCTTTAACACACTACCCGGAACAACTTCAACTGCGGAAGGAGGAGCGGGGCTCGCAGCTATCGGCACAGCTATCGCAACCGTCTCTATCCGCCTCGGGTTCGTCATCGCAATACTATACGTAGGACTTAAGGTGTCTGACTGGGTGGTAACGGAGGGAAGCGCGATGGCAGCAAAAGCGACTGGCTGGGCAACAGGCAACGCACTGCGCGCAACCACCGCAACCGCAGGCTGGACCGGACGCCAGACTGTTGGACGTGGCGCTCTTGCATTGTCTCGTACTGCAACCGTACAGGGGTGGGCCTCAAAAGGACCACTGGGTACGTTGGCAAAGGGGGCTCTCACTGGTCTGGGCAATTCATCCTTTGATGCACGAAATGCGCCTGGCGCAGGAGTGCTAAATAAAGGCGCGTCTGCTATGGGCGTAAAAGTAGACGCAGGTAAGGCTTCAAGCAACACGTTCGTAAAACAAGTAAAAGCACGCCAAAAGCGCGTACTCGAACGGGCTAAAGGGCTAAAGACTGATGCTGTAGATACTCAAAAAATACAAAGGACATACGAAAAACAAAACAGCGGCAAAATTGAAAAGCTTGCTAAACAACTTGAACACACGAGGCGAAAAGCAGATGACTACGCTCGCCGCGCAGCAAAATCTACCAGCGAAACCGCTAAGAAGCGCTACGAAGAAAAGGCGGCCGAACACGAAGATTCCTATTCAAAAGCAAAAGCAGAACAGGAAAAGATGTCCGGCTATGGTGCAAAGAAAGCAAAAGAAATAGACAAAGGAAGAGTGGACGCGTTTGTTAAGCGCATAGGACAACCAAACTGGAGTAATGTTCATCTGCCATCGCGCGGAAGCGTACTTGGCGCTGCAGATGCTGCTAAACTTGTAAAAGAAAAAACAAAAGATGAGTTGGACCGAGAAGCCTTAAAGTAAGGTGCAGAAAAAGGAGCCAAGGACGGGGCTAAGGAAAGTAAGGATGATTCTCATTAAAAAAACAAATATATGGAACAAAATCTTCAACAAGACATAGAAAAAAAACTCGCATCGCTTCCTGAAGCAATACAAGAAGCCATCTTTTCCAACGAAATGGGCGAACACATTCGTCACATTGCTACGGAACGCAGACTGCATATAGAGCAGCAAGCTCTTTTGCAGGATGCCACCATGCTTGTAATGCTCGGCTTTATTACGCCAGAGGATTTTCCTGGGCAACTACAAGCACAGCTCAACATCGACGAAGCGCAGGCCCATATCCTCGTCAAAGATATAGACGAACAAATTCTTGTACCTATACGCGAAGTGATAAAAGAAGAAACAGGGGAGCAAAAATCGGTAGCTATGCCTTCTTCTCAGGCCAACCCACCAGCGGTCGCAGCGGTTCCTGCGCCAGTAACGCCAGCTCCAAAACCAGTTACGCCCACGCCCGTTGTGCCCAACACTCCTGCCGTGCACCCAGCAGACATGATGCTTACACAAAAGACTTCTCAAATAAGCACACCCCCAACCTCTGCTGCGTCCATAACCGCAACACCAAAAGTTACTCCTTCTACACCGCCCACTCCACCTACCTTAACCACCCCCGCACCTAACACTCAAACTGCAACAGCTCCTGTAAAACAGGAACCGCCTAAGCCGCAGAACTACAGTGCGGACCCGTATCGAGAACCGGTCTAAAATATACGTGATACGCACATAAAAACGGCCCCTTTGGGGCCGTTTTGCCTGGTATACTTTACGTTGTGCAGTATCAAGTTCCTCAATTCATTGAAGTCGAGGACAAGATTTTCGGTCCTCTGACGCTAAAGCAATTCATCTGGCTTGCAGGTGGGGGAGGCGTGTGCCTCGTATTCTTTACACTTCTGCCTTTTTTTCTCTTCGTAGCACTCTCAATACCAGTGATTGTGTTCGCCGCAGGACTCGCGTTTTATACCATCAATGGCAGACCGCTCATTGTGGCGGTTGAACATGCCTTTTCTTACTTTTTCGGTAGCAAGCTCTACTTGTGGAAACAAGGTCAGGGTAAAGTTATAACGAAACAAGAAGTTGTTGCCCCTGCCCAAAACGCTGGCATGGTACCTAAACTTTCCGCAAGCAAACTACGCGACCTTTCATGGTCTTTGAATATTAAAGACAGAACCCAAAGCGGCGGCGTGAGTCGTGACGGTCTCGCGCTATAACAATATGGCTGACACAAAAGTAAAAGCCCAAGCGACTCAAGACTTCGTACCCATCAAAGAGGTGCGCGACGGCGTCATCATTCTTAAAGACGGCTCTATGCGTGCGCTATTAATGGCTTCGAGTATCAACCTTGCGCTTAAATCTCAAGATGAGCAGCAAGCTATTATTGGCCAATTCCAAAACTTCCTTAACTCACTGGAATTTATCGCGCAATTTTTTATTCAATCTCGCCAGCTCGACATCCGCCCATACATTGCGCTTCTGGAAGAACGCTACGCAAAAGAACTCGATGACCTAATGAAAATACAGATTCGCGAGTATATAGCCTTCATTAAAGACT
>JAGVKC010000016.1 GCA_020050775.1 Minisyncoccota bacterium | reverse complement strand
ATTATTGGAGGGCTGATTGCATTAGTAATCGTCGGTGGAAGCGCGTTTTACGGCGGTATGACTTATGCCAAGTCCCAAACACCAGCTCGTGGCCAGTTTGCGGATAACGGTCAAGTTCACGGAGGGCCGGGGGAAGGAAGTGCGCGTGCAGGTGCCAATGGAGGCATAACTTTCGGTGAGATTATATCCAAAGACGAAACCAGTGTCACCATCAAGATGCAAAACGGAAGTACCAAGATTGTGCTCGTTGGCGGAAGCGCACAAGTCATGAAATCGACCACAGGCTCGCTTGACGATCTTGCAGTCGGCACCCAAGTTACCGTTACTGGTGCAGCAAACAGCGATGGAAGCGTAACGGCACAGTCCGTTCAAATTCGTCCAGAGGGATCATCACCGCTCGGTGGCACTCCTCCGGTAACTCAATAGCCGCAACACACGAACTAAAGAAAGTAGCTAACTTTCTTTCCGTAGAGCTTGGCGATCCGATTCAACTCAACGACATCAACACGACGCTCTCCACTCTCGATCTTGGAAATGTAGGACTGGTGGTGACCCAGCTTGTCCGCGACCTGTACTTGGGTAAGACCAGCTTCGATACGCGCCTTTTTCAAACGCTGCAAAACTACTTTGAAAAACTGCCCCGAGTAGTGTCGCATTTGTCGCATTTTCAAAAAAATGACCCTTGCTGTTGATGCTTCGGCAAAGTCACCGAAAAGAAGCTAGAATATCCTTATGTTGCTTGCAGTGGCGGGTGCTAACTGCGAGCGGCCCGCAACGAAACGCAGACAGTGCTCCAGAGGAGCACTTTTGCGTATCGTCGTTGCGATAGAAGCGGAGAGATTTGAAAGCCGGAGCGGATACCATGCAATGGCATGGTCGCGAGGCAGGGTCGTGCGGCAAAAATTGCGACGGCAATGTTTGAACGCCTGACCGAATCGTCGCCCAACATTTTTATTGTATACTTAGACTAAGTGTAAGTATGATTAATCCGCAACTTTTGGATTATGTGCGACAGCAATTCGCTATAGGAGTATCTAAAGACTCCATCAGAAAAGCTCTTGCGACGGAATAGCAGAGACCTAGCCGGTAGTGGAGTTAAAAAAGAAATTTTTGAAGAACCCACCAGGGATTTTTAAAGGATGACTTTGTCAGGAAAGCAATGTAAAAACAATCCAAGATATACAGGAAGGTGCAGACGCGTATCAGAGACTACAAACGATTATTATGCTGGGTTGCGCACAGGAAGGAAATATCTGCTAAAATGTTCATATGCCCTTCGCAGCCCCATGGAGGAAAACCATTTTATCACTAGCAGTGTTGGCTCTGCTTTTGTCCCCATCCCTTGGTTCTACTTATGTAGGGATAGGCTTCATGGGTGGCCAAACGGTCACCTGTCCATTCATGCCCAGTATGACAACTGTGTGCAAGATGAATCCGCTCGAGCATATGGCCGCATGGCAGAGTGCATTTGCAACTCCTGCAAGTAACACATTTGTTCTTTCACTACTTTTCTTGTTCGCGCTACTTCTTGCTCGTGCTCTTGTAAAGAAAATAACGCGGGGCTTTCAGTCGTTGCGAGTCATGATTCAACCCGCACTGCACGCACTTAGTCCACATATCCCTCGGTATGTGCTTCAAGAAGCGTTTTCAAACGGCATAATTCATTCTAAAGTCTTTTAGCTGAATATACCTCGACCACCTTACTTCGTGGTTGAGGCCCTTGTGCTGGCTACATTAAGACTATGGAATCTGAATTAAAGAAACCAAATTACGCCATTCCTGCCGCTGTCGTCATCGCCGGCGTCTTTATCGCTGCAGGAATTCTGCTAAAGAACGGGCCTGTGGATATAGTCGGCGGCAATGCAATCTCTCAAGCGCCGCAGACCGGAGCGATTGGCGTTGAAAACCTCGATGCTCTGCGGCCCATAACGGCGGAGGATCACATTCTTGGAAATCCCGATGCATTAGTTAAGGTCATAGAGTATTCTGATTTTGAGTGTCCGTTCTGCAAAGTTTTTCAACAAACCATGAATCGCATCATGAGCGAGTATGGCAAGGATGGAAAAGTAGCATGGGTATACCGGCACTTTCCGCTCTACCAAATCCACACCAAGGCGCGCAAGGAAGCCGCGGCGTCCGAGTGTGCAAACGAGCTTGGAGGTCCGAACGCCTTCTGGAAATTCGCCGACCGTTTCTTTGAGCTCACGCCATCAAACGACAATACTGATATCGCGACCGTTCTGCCGCAGATCGCCCAGGAGTTGGGCCTCGATGAATCAACAT
Source organism: Minisyncoccota bacterium (assembly GCA_020050775.1). Lineage (GTDB taxonomy): Bacteria > Patescibacteriota > Minisyncoccia > Phycocordibacterales > SBAW01 > GWA1-54-10. The sequence goes on along the minus strand of JAGVKC010000016.1, from coordinate 5,189 downwards.
TCGCGTCCTGTCTTGGAAGCGGTAAGTATGACAAGCATATCGAAGATAACTATCAGAACGCTATCGCCATTGGGGGGACTGGCACGCCGTGGAGTATCGTGGTGGCTCCGAACGGTAAGAAGTATTCTCTCGCCGGTGGGCAGCCGTACTCTGCTGTTAAGGCACTCATTGATATCGCGCTGCAGCAAAAATGATATGAGGAACTTTGCGAACATCGTAAAAAATCCCCTGTATGCTGCACTGGCGACTGTTACCGGATTGCTCGTGTTTGCATCGGCGACGCTGCTCCCCAATAAATCGCTTTTATTCTCTGTATGGACGGATCCGTCAGTCGCCCTTGAGAGCAAGATGTCGCTTACTGTGCAGTTACTCGGCGGAGTCGCCACTAACTTCGCATCGCTCACCGCCACGTACCTTATTCTTATTGCAGTGCTCTCCGGAGTAAACGTCGCCCTGATAACCTACCTGCTAAAAAGCGGAGGAATCGTGTGGAAAGGGTCATTCGCGGGGCTCACCGGCATCTTCTCAGGCGTTATGGGGATAGGATGCGCAGCCTGCGGTCCCCTCATCTTAAGTGCGATACTCGGTACGGCGGTTGGCGCGAGTGCTGTCGCCGCGCTGCCGCTGCGAGGCGGTGAGTTTGGTATCCTCGGGGTCCTTTTGCTTCTCGTGGCGACATATCTCTTGGGGCGCCAGATACTGCAACCGCCCGTGTGTGATAGTACTAACGCAACATCATAACGTATGAACATAAAAACAATACTCATAGGCTTGGTAGCAATAGTCGGGATAGGCATCGTATTTCTGCTGCCAAGAAACTCCGGCACTCCCTCTACACAAATGACAGCGAGTACGACTCCGCAAGCTGCTTCGGGCGATGTCGTCTCCTCTGTTGGTATTCACTGGCACCCAGTACTCTCGGTCACCATCAAAGGGCAGCCGCAAGTCGTGCCGCCGAACGTTGGCATCGGCATGCAGTACGCCGGACAAAAATACTATGATTTAATGATGATGATGGCTAACATGCATACTCATGACGCCTCGGGCCAAATCCACTGGGAAGTCATGGAAGGGCCGGTTACGAAAGATGATGTCACTCTCAGTGCTTTTTTTAGCATTTGGGGTAAGACCTTCAACAAAGATTGCATTTTTGAGTACTGCAAAGGAGCGGGGGGTACGGTGAAAATGCTCGTCAACGGCAAAGAAAACACCGAGTTCGAAAATTATCAGGTTAAAGACGGTGACAACATAGAGATACGGTATGAATAATCTACCTAAATTATTCGCGATGTGTTACAATTGGAAAATACTCGTGGCGCTTGTTGCGGTCGGCGTCGTTCTGTTTTTTGTGCTCTCGCCTGCGCAAGCGCTGGCGGTTGCACCGCTCTTGCTATTAGCTCTCTGCCCGCTCTCGATGATATTCATGGCAACTACAATGAAAAAAAAATATGTTGAATCTGAAAAATAATATGACGCATACGACTCATCACAATGACGAGCTGAAGGCGGAGGACATTCCACTCCTCACTCGAACGCTGTTTGCGCTCATAGGCATCGCGGCTTCCTTGGCGTTCTTCCTTCTCCTCTATTGGGGCCTGCGTCTCAATTCCTCGATAGACATGCTGATTCTCTCCACCTACGACCGCCCGCTGTACTTTTGGCCGTATATGGTTTTCACTGCCGCAGCGATTGCGCTGTTTGGTGTCAATGCCGCGCTTCTTGCATACCGCATCAGAAAATGGGGCGTGCCAAAGTGGAGGAGCAGTGCAAAAGAGCAGGGAGCGGCTGGAGTGGGCTCCATCGTGGGGCTTGTCGCTTCCGCCTGCCCGATGTGCGGTTCGACCATACTCGCCGCGCTCGGCATCGCCGGGGGTGTGGCCGCATTTCCGCTCGGAGGGCTTGAGCTAAAAATTCTTTCAGTCGCCTTACTTGGACTCTCGACGTGGCTCCTACTGCGCGACATGCACTCATTAAAGCAAGCCTGCGCCGATGGTACGTGCCCCGCGCCCAAAGACCCTTCGTTTAAGGAAAAAGACAGGCCTCTTCTGCCCGCACTTCTGGGACTCGTGATACTGCTCGGCGCTATGGGGCTCAACATGCTTAAGACCGACCCCGCAGTTGCCAAGCTCATCGTAAATACGCGCTTAAATCCTAATTACACGACGGTGCAAAAAGTTAATGGGGCAGCAGCTGACACGAAACTTTTCGACGAGGTGTCAGCCAAAGTGCTTCCGGCAAAGGGGTTCCAAAGTAAAATTGCCCTCCAGGGCGCCATACCCAAACTCGCCCAAAACGGCGTCATCGATAAAGAAAAGTTCGCTGCGCTCTATAAGGCGCAAGGGGGCTTGCCAACTGAGCTTAAAGACGTGCTCACCAGTGCTTCGCCAAAGCCGATACTGCTTACGGCGGCGAACGCCAATTATTACATCAACCTGCTGTGGCCGCTCGGTCTCTCAAACACCATGGTTGCCAATAACAAAAGCCCTATCGCCGGAAAGAATGTGAACAACTTTGCCTCGACCGGCGGATGGACGTTGGGGAAAGAGCAAAATGGCGGCGCGTACTTCAACAAGTTCTCTATCGTACCACTTACGCCCGAGCAGGAGGCGTTAGTTGTGCTTGTTGCTGAGAACACCTACCGGCCCTGTTGCAACAACTCGACGTTCTTCCAAGACTGCAATCATGGCTCGGCGCTCCTTGGCCTTATTGAGCTCGGTGTATCACAGGGATTAACCGAGGACGAACTGTACCGCGAAGCGCTTGCGTTCAACTCATTCTGGTACCCAGATACCTATCTACAGACGGCCTTGTACTTCAAGGCAGTTAAAAACACCGATTGGGAGAATGTTGACCCGAAGGTCGTGATGGGAAAGGATTTCTCATCCGTCACCGGGTGGTCAGGTACGGTCGCTAAAAAAGTTGCTGAACTCAACTTGATACCGCGCCAACAAGGCGGAGCGGGTTGCGGGGCGTAAAAATGTAATTAGATTTGGCCCTTCTCGGGTGAGCGGTCGTTGTTGGTATTGATGAATTCGGTTACCTTCGCCTCGTCAATCGAGTCAAGCCTCAAAAGATAGTTCCAGGAAGCGAGCGCTACCGGTACGTCCAAGCCAGCGCGCGGCGACATGATTTTCTTTCCAGAGGCAGCATTAAATGCGACGGTTATCTTTTCGACATCTGTTTTTGGCAGGTCACTCCTGTACCACACAACTGCGGCTCCGTGTTCCATACTGTGCAATACGAGCTCGTCAGGCACTTGCTCGGATTTTACACCGGGACCCGCCACACTACCCCACATGGGACCCGAGGTCGGAGGATTAGAGTTGTACGGTTCGTGTTCTGCACCTTGTGCTATGTGCAGACCTCCCTGATCAGGCATCTTTTCACCTAGCAAGGGCATGGCGAGCTTCGCCCGCTCATCGGCACTCTGGGCGGCATACCACAAAATCCCTCCCACAAAAACAACTACGGTAAGAGCTAAAATCCCAGCGATTACTTTAAAATCTCCTCCCATAGATAATGTTCCTACTCTAGCATATAAAGTCCGGGTCACAAGGCCGGCTATGACGATTTTGACAATTACACCCAGGCGGGTTATAATATGTTCCTCCTAAGAGGAGCGAAATATACTATGACAAAAAGCATGGCGGCATCACCTGGAACACAAACGAATGTAGTGGGAAAGTGTATCACTTTCTCATTCGTGTTTCTTACCCTGTTTATGCTGACGCTGGGTTTTCTCGCGCTCGTCGGTGCAACGCCGGATAGTAATGAAGTAGTTTCCTCAGATATTCCTTCTGTGCCACAAGAGGCGCTTACTGCCTCGGCACAAGTGGAACTCCCGGTGCGAATAGTTGCGGGTGCGATCGGCCTTGACGCGCCGGTGGTCAACCCTGCAGGTACGGACATCGAAATCCTTGATAAAGCACTTCTCAAAGGCGCGGTGCGCTATCCGACATCAGCTCGGCTCGGTGAAAATGGAACCATACTGCTATTTGGACACTCAAGCTATCTCCCATTCGTGAGTAACCGCTTTTATAAAACCTTCAACAACATACAAAAACTCCAGGTAGGGGAGGTTATAAGCGTCTATTCCGGCGCGACCGAATACCGTTACCGGGTGACTGGTCTTGAGCAGGCAAATGCCATGTCGGATTCCGTTTCGCTGCCGCAAGACGGCAAATACCTTAAGTTGGTCACCTGCAACACCTTCGCTAAAAAAGAAGACCGCTTCATCGTGACAGCGGTTCTTGAAGAAGTGGTGGAGGGTATACTATTGGGCTCATGAAGACTCTATTTCTGCCATCGGTACTCTTCGTATTGAGCGTGGGAGCTAACTTTGTAGCAGCTGCGTACGCAACCAAGAACGCAAGCAATCCTGTAGCCGACCTGGTCCTTTCTAATATTCCTGCATTTGATGTAGAAGCTCTGCTTATTGTTGGGACACTTTTTACAATTATCTATACCGCGATTGTATGCTTACGCAGACCTGCGAGCATAGCATTCGTACTATATGCTCTGTCTCTCTTGTACTTTATCCGGTCGATATTCGTTACGTTAACTCATGTCGGCCCTTTTCCTACCCGAATTCCTCTCGATGCCTTTGAACTTGTGACCAAAATATTCGGCGGGGCGGACCTCTTCTTTTCAGGACACGTCGGCGCTACTTTTTTACTGGCGCTTGTATTCTGGCATATACCACCCATTCGGTATTCCTTTCTGACGCTTTCCGTGTTCTTCGCGATAATCGTACTGATGGGGTACCTGCATTACAGCATCGACGTTGCAGCCGCCTTTTTTATAGCCTTCGGGGTTTACGACATGGCTAAATACCTTTTTCCACACGCACATCGGCGTTTCCAAGCGAACTTGACGTGAACACCCCCTAGGGGTATTCTATGAACATAGTAGTTATTCGTAATTTTTAATCTACATGAGAACAAAGATCGCGATATACGGTGCGTGGCTCTTTGCAACGTTCGCATTGTTGGCTCACATTGCTGCGGTGGTCTCTCTACTCACAGGGCAGTTGGTGTTTGGCTTGGATCCAAGCGCGTGGATCCTTTTTTCCATGTCCGAAGCGCTCATCGCGATTATTGGCTACCTCGATCACTTCGCGCATAAGGGCGGGGCGCTCACGGGCAAACGCGACGAGTAGCTATGCAAGATATCGTCAAGAAAAAAGTGAT
>JAGVKC010000036.1 GCA_020050775.1 Minisyncoccota bacterium | reverse complement strand
TTTCCCACGGCGGTACCGCCTTAGCTATCGCTTTGGCCGAAGTGGGCATTATTTTGAGCGTCTCCCGCAGGATGAAAAGTTAAGCTACACTACTGGGACAGACATGAAAATCCTTTTTACAGGCGGAGGTACAGGCGGGCATTTTTACCCCATCATTGCAGTCGCTGAAGCGCTTAACGACCAAGTACGTGACCGCAAGCTCCTTGAGCCGGAGCTTTTCTACGCTGCGCCAGACCCATACGACCGCGAGCTTCTTATTGCGAACAATATAAAGTTTGTTAAAACTTCCGCAGGTAAACAGCGCCGTTACTTCTCCATCCTTAACTTCTTCGACTTCTTTAAAACAGCCTGGGGCGTTTTCCGCGCGGTACTGCGTATTTTCTTCTTGTATCCGGATGTTGTGTTTGGTAAAGGTGGCTACGCAAGTTTTCCAACACTCCTGGCGGCAAAACTATTCCGTATTCCGGTTGTCATTCATGAGTCAGATTCCGAACCAGGCCGCGTAAACAAGTGGGCAGGAAAGTTTGCACAAAAGGTTGCCATTTCGTATCCGGAAGCTGCGCCGTTCTTTCCAGCAGGAAAAGTTGCACACACTGGTAACCCTATCCGCAAAGCTGCGCTTGTTCCTGCGCGCGAAGGCGCGCACGAATTCCTGAAGCTCAAACGCGACATACCGGTCATATTCATAACCGGCGGCTCACAGGGTGCACAGGCAATTAACGAAGCCGTACTTTCTGCGCTTCCACAGCTTCTAAAGGACTATCAAGTGGTACACCAAACTGGGGAAGAGAATATTAAAGAAGTAGAAGGCCGTGCGCGCATCATTATGGGAGACTCACTCTTGATGGATCGCTATAAACCGTTTGGCTACCTAAACGACCTGGCGGTGCGCATGAGCGCAGGCGCAGCGAACCTGGTTATCTCTCGTGCAGGTTCGACTATTTTTGAAATCGCTTCATGGGGGCTACCTAGTATTGTTATTCCGCTTCCAACCGCCGCAGAAGATCATCAGACTAAAAGTGCATTTGCGTATGCGCGTGCTGGTGCATGTAGCGTCGTGGACCAAAACAACCTCACACCAGGCCTTCTTGTCTCTGAAGTAGATCGCATTCTCACCAACGAATCTATACGACGCCAAATGGGCAACGCTGCAAAAGGCTTCTCTCGCGCAGACTCAGCTACGCTTATCGCCAACGCGCTTCTAGATATAGCTCTTACCCACGAAGAGTAGTCCTTGGTACTCTATTATGAGCAGCAAACAAGCAGCCCACGATTCAACTATTTCATCCTTCCGAAATTTTAATTCTCATATTCTTAAGAATATGAGAATTAAAAAGAAAGCTATGAAAACCCCAAGGCAACTTGAACGGCACTTAAAAGGAGCGGCGAATCATTGGAGAATTTCAATACTCTTTCTGGTTTTAGCACGAGATGGGATTACCGTAGATGAGATAACAGAATCTCTAAAGGGGAACATAAAGACTATTTCTTCACACACTCAAAAACTCACCCAAGCAGGTCTTCTAGAAAAACGGTATGCGGGAACCGCTGTTAAACATACTCTTTCACCCTACGGAAAGATATTAATCCGTTTTTTAAAAACATTCTAATATTCTTGAGAATATTAGAATAACGTATATATGTTAGAGTTTGTTTTACAGTATGAATAAAAAAGTTGTTACACGTTTTGCCCCGAGCCCGACCGGGCTTTTGCACGGCGGGAACTACCGCACGGCAGTATTTGCATACCTTTTTGCAAAAAAAGAAGGTGGCGAATTTATCGTGCGTATTGAAGACACAGACAAAGAACGTTCTAAAAAAGAATACGAAGACAACATTGTAGAAACCCTTGAATGGCTAGGGCTTACAGAAGATCGCCGGTTCCGCCAAAGCGAACATGTGGCGCGTCACACAAAAGAGTTGGAACGCCTCATCAAGAACGGCGCAGCCTATGTGTCAAAAGAAGAGGCTGTCACAGAAGGCCAACGCAGCGAAGTTATTCGCTTTAAAAACCCGAACGTAGAAGTTACCTTCAAGGACGTCATCCGGGGGGAGATAACTATGAACACCACGGACCTTGGTGACTTTGTTATCGCACGCTCGTTGCAAGAGCCGGTATTCCATTTGGCAGTGGTCGTAGATGATGCAGACGAAGGTGTTACGCACGTCATTCGCGGCGAAGACCATATTTCAAATACGCCGCGACAAATCCTCATTCAGCGCGCCCTTGGCTACTCGACACCTCTATACGCGCACTTGCCACTAGTACTTGGAAGCGACCGCACTAAGTTAAGCAAGCGCCGCGGCGCACGCGCACTTACGGAGTACCGCAACGAAGGGTATCTTCCTTCAGCGCTCATTAATTACCTCGCGTTTCTGGGCTGGCACCCGGAAGGCGAGAAAGAGATTTATTCTATTGAAGAGCTGGTTGAGGCCTTTACGCTAGAGCGCATTCAAAAATCAGCAGGCATTTTTGATGAAGTAAAACTCTCGTGGTTCAACCACGAACATATGAAGCTGCTTTCAGACGATGTTTTTTTAGCAGTCCTCCAAATGCATATGAAAGGCAAGGGTGTCATACCTTCATACCTTACTAAGGTACTTCCTCTTTTGCGCGAACGTGCAGCTACGTTCGCGCAGGCGGTTTCTTTTATGGAGAGCGGTGAATTCTCCTTTTTAGATGACTCGGTGACGCACACGCGTGAACTCCTTTTACAGAACGGAAAGTTAGATGCTTCTTTTACGTCTGCACATCTACAGGCTGTTAGAGGCCTCTTGGCAGAACTTTCCAATGAAGCTTTCACCTCAGAAAAAATCAAGAACGCTGTGTTTCCATATGCCACCGAAGCGGGCAGGGGAGCCGTACTATGGCCCCTTCGCACTGCACTCTCTGGCAAAGAAAAATCTCCTGACCCCTTCAGCATTGCTTCTATACTGGGTAAAGAAAAAACACTCAGACGCATTGAGGAAGCTGCAAAAATCCTCTAAACTAGAGTGGTAATGCTCTCTTTCCGTTCTTTCTTGCAGGTGCTCCTTCTCACCACGGCGCTTCTAGGTGCTCTAGCGGGTTCTTTTTGGATACCTGCATTCGCGCAGTCTACGCAAGAATTGGAACAGGGGCGTGAAGCAAGCCTCCAGGAAATAGAACGCCTAAAACAAGAGATTGCGGCATTTCAAAAAGAGCTCAACTCCACTGCGCAGCAAAAAACAACGCTCCAGGGTGCTATCAAATCTATAGATTTAAATATTCAGAAGCTCCAAAAGAGCATCACGCTTACTAACGCACAAATTACCCAGAAAGATAAAGAAATCCGCGGACTCTCGGGCGACATAACAACCACCTCTAGCGACATGGACCGTTCGCGCGGTCAGATCGCCGCCTCTTTGCGCGAACTAGAAGAGATGGACGGCGAAGGCGCAGTCTCCACATTGCTTGCAGGCGGCACACTCTCTACTTTTTTTGATGTAGCAGTAACGCTCTCCGCTGTGCGCTCGCAGTTGCAGAATCGGATTCAAGATTTGGCTGCACTGCGGGTTGACTTGCAGAACGAAAAAAGCAGCGCGGAAGACAAGCGCAAAGAACTCGCAGGACTCCAGAGGAATTTGGGTCAGCAGAAACAAGGCCTCACTGCTGCAAAAGCAGAACAGCAAACGTTGCTGAAGGAAACGCAAAATAAAGAAAGCGGGTACCAAGCGCTCATTGCAGAAAAACAAGCACAAGAAAGGCAGTTCGAACAGGCGCTGCGCAGCTATGAGCAGCAGCTCGGCCTTTCTGTGTCTGTCGGAAGTTTTGCTGCGCCAGGTTCAGGAGTTTTAAAATGGCCGGTGGACGCTCCCTACATTACGCAATCCTTCGGCAACACGCCTTTTGCAACAGCAAACGCACAAGTGTACGGCGGTCGCGGACATAATGCGATTGACCTGCGAGCTTCAGTAGGTAAGCCTATAAAGTCAGCCCTTACGGGAACAGTTAAGGGTACTGGAAACACCGACACCACGTGTCCAAACGCCTCCTACGGCAAATGGGTGTTTATAGAACATCCTAACGGGCTCTCAACCCTCTACGCACACCTCTCGGTTATCTCAGTCTCAACTGGCCAGCAGGTCTCCACAGGGCAAGTAATAGGCTATTCGGGCTCCACGGGCTACGCTACCGGCCCACACCTGCACTTAGGGGTATATGCGACCCAGGGTTCAAAGATAAGCACCTTCCCGTCGCAGAGCTGCAAAGGCAAGTCC
>JAGVKC010000058.1 GCA_020050775.1 Minisyncoccota bacterium | reverse complement strand
TCTGGGTATAAAGCCATACGGTACATTAATTTTATTCGGCGTGCCCGGAGATTGGAAATCGCCTTTTTCAAAAGATATTCTCCTTGCTCTGGATACAGCCATACAAAAAGGAGAAATTGGAGATGATGTACACATCATCGCCCGATTGCATCCTAAGTATCGCGACTCTAGCGAATCTCTAACCTTTAAAAACATTACCTTTGATCGTCCTGGAAAATGTTTCTCCAAAAAAGGAGAGTTCAGTATTGACTCTAGTGTCTCGAACATGAATCAGTGGAGATTCAGCGCAGAAGACATAGAACACTTGGCAGATTCTCTCTATTACTGCGATGTTGTTATTAACACTGACTCTACACTTACTCTCGACGCGGCTGCTAACAATAAGCCAACTGTACTTATTGGATACGACGGCGAACGTATACTTTCTCGGAGAAATTCCATTCGTTATATTTATGAGCGCGACCACTACAGAAATGTTCTAGCAACTAAAGGTGTTCCACTTGCTAATTCAAATAAAGAACTTATTCATTTCATACAATGTTTCTTAAGAAATCCCCTTTACTTGCAAAAGGAACGGCAGGAACTCAAGAATAAACTGCTTTTCAAACTCGATGGCCGCTCAGGAGAACGTATGGCGCAAGGAGTCCTTGAGACGCTGGATTAATTGACATTATACCACTATTAGTGGTATAATCTATTTAGATTCACAACCACATAGAGGAGGGCATGCATGCCCCAACATATTCTTGTCGTACTCGGCGATGCCGGAGCGACGGACTACTTTTTAGCAGCGCGAGAGGAGCTTATGAAAAAGTATTCTCTGCGTATAGTTGCTGATCCGAAAGGCGCAGCTGCAGAAAAACTTGCAAAAAATGGCGTTGCTCATGTCATATCCGCTAGGCTTCCCGACGTGTTACTGCGCGACGTTTCGCTTGTGCTGTGTGGCACAGCTGGCAAAGCGCAGGAGCTTTGGAAACACGCAACAAAGGCTGCTCGCTGCGCTGGAGTGCCGTGTGCATGGTTCGGAGATTTCTTCGGTAGCGGTTGCGAAACTGCGATGAAAGATTTCACGCCGGATCGTGTCACGTTCTTCGATGAATCGAGCATGAGACAATTTCTCAAACAGCGCCCTTCTTTTAATACAAAGGGTGCCGTGCGGATTGTTGGCAATCCCTCCTACGACGCGGTTGCGACGTTCGACGTGCAGAAACATCGTGTTGAAGCTAGGGAGCGCATTGTTATCCAAGATGGAGAGACGCTCGTCGTCTATTCTGCATCGAGTCTTACACAGTTCGACATTATGGAATCAATGCGGGCGCTTGTTCCTTGGGTGCGAAGAAATGCTTTTCTGCTTGGTGTATCTTTTCATCCAGCTGACGAAAAATCCGCTGCGGAAGAGGTTTCAAAGATTAGGCGGTATCTTCAGGAAGAATATGGTGCAGGGTATGTTGGTCTGCAAGACGTTCGCGGCTTACCGCTCGCGGCAGCGGCCGACGTGTTTGTAACTGATTATTCGACGGAAGGCATCCGTTCAGCACTTCTTGGTGTGCCCACTGCATTCCTGCTACTGCCTTCGGTGGCGAAGTATCAGGAATCCCGCGGTGGGACGCACCCGTTCTTTCCGATACTCGATGGTCTGGGAGGCGAGCCGGCGGCAATGGGCGTGTTTGCACACGATGACTGTTATCGCTTACTCTCGCTCCTTCTTAAAAAAGAGACACCCAAAGCTCTGAGTTGCGCACGTATGCAGCCTCGTTTTCGCACCTTGGCGGACGGGGAGGCAACACGGCGGTTCCTGGATTTCGTCCATTCGTGCATATAAAAACAAAAGGAGGCGTACGCGCCTCCTTTTTTCTTTGCACTTTTTGGCATATAGTCAGTCTAATGAACGTACTCGGCGTGATAGGTGCTCGCAAGGGCTCTAAAGCAATTGCGGATAAGAACATTCGTCTATTACTAGGCAAACCGATGTTTGTTTGGATAGCAGAAGCTGCTAAAGCTTCTTCCAATGTATCGCGCCTTATTATGTCGACTGACTCTGAAGAATATGCTGCGCTCGCTAGAGCAAACGGCGTTGAGGTGCCATTTTTACGTCCAATCCAGCTTGCTGGAGATTCCGTTCCCGATTTTGATTATCTTTATCACGCAGCACTGTGGCTCAAAGAACAGGAAAACTGGAAAGCAGATATTATATTGCGTCTACCACCGACAACCCCGCTTTGCCTGCCTTCTCATATTGATGCATGTGTTAAAGCTCTTGAGGGTGACTCAAGCGCGTCATCTGCCCGGACGATTGTAAGGGCCTCTAAACACCCGTTTAAATTGTGGCGCAAAGAAGGAGCGTATGTTGTCCCATTTTTATCTGAAGATCAGACTGGTTTTAAAGATGCGCATAATTTGCCGCGCCAACAATTTACTGAGGCATATCAACACGTTGATGTTATTGCGCTTCGTTGGAATACACTTGTTGAACAGAAGGCCATGGCGGGTCAGAAAGTCGCATTTGTAGAGATAGAAAAGCATAATGCGATTGATATTGATTCTGAGACAGACTTTTTGCTTGCAGAACTTCTTTTGCGTCAGCGCAAAGAAAACATATAAATTGTTTTTTTAATTTTCCTGTGGTATATTATCTATAGAGCAATATGAGGCAACAATGCAAATTCTACAATTTTCTCCCAAAGCAATAGTGTTTGATTTCGATGGGGTGCTTGTGTCGCACTCTGAATTCTTCAAAGAAGAAGGATGGAAAAAAGTTTTCGCGCCTTACGCAAGTACATACGAGCCTTATTTTATCGAAGCTTCGTCGCGTTTTAGTTTCGGTAAGAAGGGAGATAGATTCGATATCTTGCGTTATGTGTATGAAAGACTACGCGTTGACGCTATTGAAGACCACATTGCAACAGGCGCTGCGCTATTCGACTCCTACGTTCAGGAACGAATTCTGAATGTAGGATTGGCCCCTGGTGCTCGTGATACGCTTGAAATTCTCTCAACGCGCTTTCCGTTGTACGTAAATTCCGGCACGGCCACCATAGCACTTCAGCGTTCAGTGAAAGCGTTGGATATCGATTTGTACTTCAAGCTCGTTTTAGGAGGACCTGCCAGCAAGAGCGAGAACATGCATCGGGTCGCATCTCTTGAAGAAACTCTGCCTACACATCTCCTACTTATTGGAGACAGTAGGGGCGATGTCGTTGCGGCTGAAGAGACTGGATGCGCATTCATTGGCGTAGCCAATGAATGGAATACATGGAGTTTAGAGAAAAAAGCATTCACATGTATACAGGCTCTCCCTGATATTGTGTCTCTTGTATCTCCAAAATCTAACGGACGCGCTTAAGCGCGTCCGTTTTTCTATGTGATTGGGTACTTGACAGTGTATCTTTTTGTGCTATACTGGAACATGGAAGAACTACACAAGCCCACTGTGGGTTTGAGAAAGGAACACCAATGCTTGCCAAACCGAAACAGGAAAATGGCCCGGCGCAATTTCCGATTACTTACGAGGTCGGCCCGCGTCCTTGGGGTAAAGAGATTATGCTCGTTGCTTCCAAGGGTAACTATACGTTCAAGCGCCTGGAGATGAAGGCTGGCGCAAAAGGCGGCCTACAATGGCATCGCAAGAAAGTCGAATCTGGATATATACTCGAAGGCACGCTTCGTGTTCGCTTTGATCCCGGAAATGGCACACTTGAAGTGCGCGACTGCAAAGCCGGCGAGGTGGTGTCCTTTCCGCAAGGAGCGGTACACCAAGAAGAAGCTATGACGGATTGTGTAATCCTCGAAGTTTCAACACCGTATCTCAACGACCGCGTGCGCGTTGAAGAAGCCTACGGCATGCCGAAAGGCGAAGGTCTCCCGTCGACCAATATCGATGATGTCATCGATGCATAAGGTTCTAAGGCCGCCCCATAGTTAGGGGTGGCTTTTTTATTAGACTATTGATAAGAAACTTATTTGGGAGTACCCTTGTTTTACAACCTATATGGACTTGCCTCTCCCCCCTGCAATAAAGAAGCTTTTTAATATGTTACCCGCGAGGGTTAAGGTTGGTACCCGACCTGTTGGGGTCGGCCATCCTGTTTTTGTTATTGCTGAAATAGGAAACAATCATAACGGTGATTTTGAACTTGCAAAGAAAACTATACTTGCCGCAAAAGAAGCTGGTGCGGAAGCAGTAAAATTTCAGAAACGAGACGTGGATGCAGTCTTCACCAAAGAGATGCGCGACATGTCATATGACAACCCTCGTTCTCTTGCTCCTACATACGGGGAACATCGAAAGAAGCTTGAATTCACGCGAGAACAATTCATTGCACTAAAAGAATATGCAGAAGAGTTAGGTCTCGTATTTTTTGTTACACCATTTGACGAGAACAGTGCGGATTTCCTGGAAGACATAGGAGTACATGCATACAAGATATCTTCCTTCGATCTCACCAACCTTCCACTTCTTGTGCACGTCGCAAAGAAAGGAAAGCCGATATTGCTCTCCACCGGTATGGCAACCCTTGAAGAAATTGATGAGGCAGTACACACCATTTTGCGCCATAACGACAGACTTATTGTGAATCATTGTACTTCCATTTACCCGACACCTGATGAGAATATAGACCTCAATATCGTTCGGGTGCTCCATGATCGTTATAAACCGCTTCCTGTTGGATACTCTGGTCACGAGCCAGATATTTTGCCAACGGTCGCCTCAGTAGGCCTTGGTGCTAGTACGGTAGAGAGGCACTTTACTCTTGATAAGACTATGCGAGGGTCGGACCATCACATGTCTATAGATCCAAAAGATTTTAAGGATATGGTTGAGCAGATTCGCCGCATGGAGACTATTTTAGGCTCTATGAAAAAAACTATTCACGATGCTGAGAAGCCTATACGTGAAAAGCACGGTAAAAGTATCGTAGCAAAACGTTCTATAAAAAAAGGAGAGCGTATCACGGAAGATATGCTTACACTAAAAAGTCCGGGCACAGGTTTGAAATCATCGTATCTGCAGACGGTCATTGGTCGAGTAGCTCCGTATCTAATAGAAGAAGAAACCGTCCTTCCTAAAGAAGCGCTCGAGTGGCAGCGGTAATATAGTTACATGAAGAAGTATGCGCAGCTTATACGCTTGCGGTTACAAAAGATATTAGGAGTTATGACTGGGACGCTTGATTGGTCTCATCAACAGATACATCTTTCAGTGCATTCACATAGCGATTTATCGCGTCTATCATCTTGTACGAAAGAGCCTGAGACGGTTGCTTGGTTAGAGTCTCGGATTACGCCAACTTCAGTTTTCTACGATATTGGCGCCAACGTAGGAGCATACTCCCTTGTGGCTGCCTCTCTCGGAGGAAAGGATTCAAGGGTGTTTTCTTTTGAACCAAGTTATTCAACATTCCTTACGCTCAATGAGAATATATTTCTCAATACTTTTGAAGGGATTATAACCCCGGTACATATCGCCGTAAGTTCCGCATCAGGTTTTTTACATATGGGATTTTCGAGTAGAGAATCAGGGGCCGCTAAGCACAACGTTTCTGAAACATTGGGTGGGTCATTGCGTGTACCTGCAATGTCACTCGATCTAATGCGGGAAGAACTTAAAATGCCTGAGCCTACGCTTATTAAGCTAGACGTCGACGGCGGAGAATGGGAAGTTTTGCAAGGGGCAATTGAAACGTTGCGTTTAAAAAATTTAATCTCAGTCTTAATAGAAGTAGATTTGACTGCTCCTCATGGAACTGAAATTGAACCGTTGATGAACTCATTAGGTTTTACCACTGAGGCAACGTATCCTCGTAGTAAGGGCAAAAGTACTACTCTCTTTAACTATATTTTTGTGAAAAACAAGTAATTATGATTAAGGCTGTAAAGCTTTATAAAACACCATTGTTCCTCAAAGGGGGCCTTGTGCGAATAGTAGACCCTGAATCACATACACACACTACAGGTAGTGTATTATTTAAATCGCTCCCGACTAATTTTTCTTATACAGGATTCTCATTTGTTGAACATCCAGAACAATCTGACTTTTTTATTGTCCCCCAGCCAATAAAAAAACTGACACAGGATATAAAAACATATCTTCGGTCCATGCAGGCGCAAGCCCAAGAGCATGGAGTGCAACTTATCATTTTTCTCTCTGGCGACCATTGTCATGAGATCCATATTGATATGCCTGGAACAATTGTTTTTAAGGCTTCAGAGTATGTGCACAACATGAGAGATAATGAAATAATATTTGCCCCATTTGTTGAGGATTTGGGCGAGCAGCGAGGGATCACTGTTCGTCCAAAAGCCGACAAGCCTAGCGTTGGCTTCTGTGGCTATGCGGGGTTTCCATCTTTAAAGACCCGTCTTGTGTATCTCATACGAAACTTTCTCATAGATATTAGTGCACTGATAACCCGAGACGGTCACAGAGCTGTATATAAAAGAGGTGTATATTTCCGCCGTAAGGCAATGAGTGCATTAATGCGGCATCCAGGAATTGAGACTCAATTTATTATTCGTAATTCCTTCTCTGGTAACTCGAACACACTCAGTGAAAATCCAGAGAAACTCAGGGAAGAATATGTGCGCAATCTTATCGATTCTGATTTTATACTCGCCCCAAAAGGGGATGCTAATTATTCTTCACGTTTTTTCGAAGCGCTGTCTTTGGGACGCATACCTGTACTCATAGATACTGATATGACGCTGCCTCTTGAACACTTGCTTCCGTATGAGAAATTCGTATTACGTATTCCACACACGCGAATACACGAAATTGGTGACTGCATTGCCGAACACTACTCTTCAATATCCAACATTGAATTTAGAGATATGCAAATCGCGGCTCGCAAGGCCTTTGAAGAGTATTTACGTTACGATGCGTATTTTAGTAAAGCGTTTCATATATTGAAAGAACAGGGTATTGCTGGCTTCAGGCACTAAACAGCCTGTGATATAGTTTCATGACAATTTTATATGTCTTCATCCGTAAAAGATCTATATGAGGCGCACCATGCTTTTTCTCGTAGGCCAGGTTTTAGTATTCTAAAAGAAGAAAGAGGCGCATTCTTCGCTCGTCATATTGGAAAAGGAAAGAAAATATTGGATTTAGGATGTCGAGACGGTGCGCTGACGCAATATTTTACGGAAGGTAATTCAGTGTTAGGTGTTGATATCGATTCGGTTGCCCTCGAACGAGCTGTACAAGAGTTAAATATTCAAACTCGCGTTTTGGATGCGCACGGAAACTGGGAAGAACTCAAAGGAGAAAAATTTCAAGTTGTTGTCGCAGGAGAAGTGTTAGAACACCTTTTTTATCCTGATCAGGTTGTAGAAAAAGTATCCCGTCATCTTCAACGAAGAGGGGTTTTTATTGGTTCTGTGCCTAACGCTTTTAGTTTAAAAAATCGTTTCCGTTTATTTTTTGCTAAAAAGGAACATACACCATTAAGTGACCCCACTCATATAAATCATTTTAGCGAAGCTATGTTACACAAATTACTGACGACTCAATTCTCCAGTGTCACTATTTCTGGCCTTGGCCGCTATTCTCGTCTGGCACATTGGTGGCCAAATCTATTTGCTTTCGATCTAGTCTTTGTGGCTAAAAATTAAAAATAGACTGTGATATAGTTCCTGCGTATGAACTACACCACCTATCTACGCTGGGGAGTACTGACCGGCCTTTTCTTGGTTCCTTTTATACCTTTTATAATCGCTCAGGGCAGTTTTTTTCCAAGCCTCTTCTTCCCGTTTATTACTGGAAAGAACTTTGCATTCCGCATCCTTGTTGAACTAGTCCTCCTTCTCTATATTCTTTTGGCGCTGCGCGAACCGCAGTATCGCCCACGCGCCTCGTGGGTTGCGTGGGCGTTCTTTGCCTTCGTTGCCTGGATGGGTCTTGCCACCGCACTTTCTGTTGAACCGGTAAAAAGTTTCTGGGGCAACTTCGAGCGTATGGAAGGCTACATTGGCCTCCTGCATGTATTCGTATACTTTGTCATCGCAAGCGCGATGCTTTCTGCGACTAATCTCTGGGAGCGCTTCCTTAACACGACAATCGCTGCAAGCGGCGTCATGGGCTTTTATGCGCTATTGCAAGTGTTTGGCAAAGTAGCCATCAGTACCCAAAGCGGTCCGCGCGTCGACACCACCTTCGGCAATGCAACGTACCTAGCGGTCTACTTGCTCATACATATCTTCCTTACGCTCTTTATGATGCTGCGGGCAGGTCGCGCAAACACCGGGCTACAAATTGGCTACGGTGTAACACTGGTTCTGCAGCTCATTGGTCTCTACTTTACTGAAACGCGTGGCGCACTCCTTGGTCTTATTGGGGGACTCATAGTTGCGGCCCTCTATATTGTTATCTTCGCAAAGGGCGGGGAGTGGAAAACGTTGCGTCGGTATTCAATTGGCGGACTTGTGGCTATCGCTATTCTTGCAGCTGGGTTCTTTGCGACTAAAGATACGCCATTTGTCCGCGGGCTTCCAGCAGTCGGCCGTCTTGCTTCTATTTCCCTTGATGACGCCACAACCCAATCACGCCTCCTCTTTATCTGGCCAATGGCACTCCAAGGTGCGATGGAGCGCCCGCTTACAGGCTGGGGCCAGGAAAATTTCAGCTATATCTTCAACGAACGCTACGACCCGCGCATGTACGACCAGGAGCAATGGTTCGACCGCGCGCACAACCAGTTCCTCGACTGGCTCGTCGCAGGCGGAATTCCTGCGCTCCTTCTTTACACTTCGCTGTATCTCTTGGCGGCATGGGCAGTATTCCGCTCTCGGTCGCTCTCGGTCGCTGAACAAGCAGTATTGTTCGGACTTTTGGCTGGGTATGCGTTCAACAACATGTTCGTATTTGACAACATGGTGAGCGCTATATTCTTCGCGACCATTCTCGGCTACGCGCATTTCCACTCACGACGTGATCTTCCTGGATTCGTGTTTTTCAGCAAGCCGCTGGGGAACCATGCGGTAGCGATAGTCGCGCCTGTTGTGGCACTAGGTATTCTGCTGGGCGGGTGGGCATTGAATATCCCAAGCGCAGTGCGCGCGCGCGACACCGTACAAGCGATTCAAGTTGCGCGCGTTGTACCCAATGGCCAGGGCGGTACCGTGAATCAGCCGAAGGATACGAAAGAGAATGTCGCTCAGTTCAATTCGGTCCTTAATACTCTTATCTGGCCTGGCACAGAACTTGGCCGCCAGGAAACTGTCGAGCAGCTGCTGCAATACACCTCAAGCGCAGTTGCGCCTTCCACTTCAATTGATCCGCAGGTAAAGCAGGAAGCTGCGGCGCTTGCATACAATGAAGGTATGGAGTTGCTTGCCCAGCGCAAAGGTGATGCGCGTCTGGAACTCTTTATGGGCACCTTCCTTACGCAGTTTGGCCAATTTGGCGAAGCGTACAAGCATCTGGAGAATGCGCTCGCACTTTCTCCTCGCAAGCAGCAGGTTTTCTTCCAGTACGGCCTTACTAAATTGCAGGGAGGCGACACGG
>JAGVKC010000004.1 GCA_020050775.1 Minisyncoccota bacterium | reverse complement strand
TCACGAGCCATCTGCTCTGCAACACTCTGCAAATACGCACGCTCAGGCTTAGTGACCATATCGAAATACGGCACCCCTTCTTTTTGGATAGATTCGTAGCCGACTGCCCCCTTTGGCATATAGAGAAGAAGGGAGTCTGAATAGTCCCAAGTGTTGTCCTCTGTTTTCTTGAGAGAATCTAACGCTCTGTTTTGAAACCATTCAAGTGAATACATAGTCTCCATAGTAAATTTATTTTTTCAGCGCCACGCGAATTCTTTCTGATACCTCTTTAAAGCGATCAGCGTCGTCCATGCGATCCGTCGCTTCTTCAAATGTGAGCCAGAGGCCGCCCCTTCCTTCTTTTACATCAAATTCTTTTTGGTCAGTTGGATATAGAAAGAGATAACGGATGATTTTGTATCCATCCCAATCTGTAACAGAAGTACCCAAATTTATCAGGTCGCTTTCTTGAATATCAATACTGAGCTCTTCTTTGGTTTCACGAATAACCGCCTGAACAGGACTCTCCCCTTCCTCAATTGAGCCACCAAAATATCCCCAATCAGGCTTCTTGTGGCCATGCCTGTCTTGAATAAAGATTTTTGAATCTTGAGTAACAGGAATTATGAGAGCTTTATGCGCATCAAACTGCGTATCCTTCATGTCGGGGCGCCCGGAATCGGACCGGGCCTTCCTGCTCCCAAAGCAGGTGTACTACCGATATACTACGCCCCGTTTTTTTCTTTAGATCTTTCTTCTTCGTGTAAGATTCTATGACAATTCGCACAAACTACTTCGCACTTTTCAACCTCTTTTTGAATTCTTTCGAACCCAACAGCCCTTCTAAATGAGCCTATACTAAATTCTTTCTCCTTTCAATCTTTGTGATGGAAATCAAGCACTCTGGGATCTTTGATTCCGCATCGACCACAACCTCTTTCCTGTTTTTGCTCATTTATCCACTGAAGATAACGACTGGCAAGAGATAATTTTGTCGTTCTATAACAATCACGACATTTTCTCCTACGATACACCTTATGAGGTCTGGTTGCGGCAACCCCAAAAGCATCTTCAGGGAAATAACCTCCGCAATACTTACACTCTTTTTCACTACTCACACTATGATTGTAACAATTTGGGAGTAAAAACAAAATCCCAAACCTAAGACCCTTAAAACACTAGATACTGTAACACAGAATACGAATGTCCTTTATATGTCCTTTATAACTTTCACGCAATGACGTTTTCAAGAACCTCTACTCTAGCCTTTTTACCTTTAATATCAACATATACGCAGGCAATATCTATTCTCCACTCCACAGAGTCTGGAACATTGTGTTCCATAAGATAGCTTTGAATGGTTCTATGGAGTCTTTGAAGCTTAGCCGGGTGCACGTTGTCTTCCGGGCGGAACGTTTCCCGTGAAAAGCCTTGAAGCGGTTCACGTGAAACAGACTTTACCTCTATAAATATGAGGATTTGTTCTTTTCGTGCGATAAGGTCTATTTCTCCCCAGGGCTTAAGATAGTTGCGCTCTAGGATAGAAAATCCTCTCTTTTCGTAGTATTTTGCCGCAACGGCCTCTCCAAGGTCTCCAAACTGTCTTTTAGGAGTTTTCATATGAAACGTTACTTACGAAACAAAAAGGGGCATTTTAGATGAATAATTCGTTAAGGACGTGTCCTTTAATGCACATGTCCCCAAGTTTATCCACAGAAAAGGGGATTTTGCCTGTATTTTCAACGATTTTGCTATCCACAGTCTGGATGTCCTTTATTAACTGTGTTCTACGCTGTGCGGTCGGGGAGAACGCTCACTGCTCGTCCCACTACAGTGGAACTCCGCTTTCAAAACCCATGGTTTTGAATAATTTCCTCCACGGAAGGGATGCTGAGCCTCCCTTCCGACCCATCCCTTGTTTAATTCTCCTCTGTGCGGTCAGGGAGAATCGAACTCCCGACTCGATCTTGGCAAGATCGCATTTTACCACTAAACCATGACCGCTTATTGAAACGAATCTTTCGAAATCAAACTCAGCCATACTAGCATCTTTTCTTTGAAAAAACGACTTGGAACAACGATACTACAGACTCCGTAACGATTCTTTTTCGTAGGAGAGCGCCCTTGAATGTACGTTGCTTTGCGGAAGTTCTCCAGAGGGATATTTGTTTTTGCCACCCAACTATTCTTCAAAAAAACTTCGTCTTGGTCAGGGTAGAGAATAAGCCAACAGGAGATTTTAGCTTGTGGAATAAGGCATATTTCCCTTAAAAAACGCCAAAAAAGTACTATCATTGCTGGGTCGCTGTTAGCGAGCCGGGTAAGATGTTTGGAAGTCCTGTCGCCTTCGCCCCAATATGCTACGAGCGCTGCAGTAAAAAGACGTCTTTGTTTTAGCGTTTCATATTCCTTTTTGGCTATATGACGCCCTTCATCATATATTTTCCCTAACGTAGCGTCGCGCACTGCATTCAGCGTCAATATTCTTGTTTTACTTTTTTCGATATGGTGAAATGTCAGCTTTTTTCCGATCTCTGTTGACCAAGGTTCGTTTTTTAACCATTCTGAAAGGGTACTGAGCGAAACACCGGTTTCTTTTTGTATCTGACGATAACTTTTACCGGATTTCCTGAGCTCTAAGACGTATTCTTTGTCTTTTCTCATACAATACATACTATCATGCAGGACTAAACAGTAGTTCTTGGGGCAATTTTGTTGGAGAATATGCATTTTGGACATACTATGGCGAAATGCGCCTGTAGCTCAACGGATAGAGCACCTGTCTTCGGAACAGGGGGTTGTGGGTTCGAGTCCTGCCAGGCGCACCAGAAAAGTCTCATTTATGAGACTTTGTCAGGACTCGAAGGCCGGAACATGTTCCACCTTCAGGGTGGAACGGTGAGGCGGGGTCGCAGGGCTGCGAAGCAGAACCTGTGACCGAGCCTGCCAGGCGCACAAGAGACACAAAGGTTCCCCTGCGAGAAGCTTTGTGCCTTGTGCGAGACGGAACTATGCTTCGCACTTGCGAAGCCGTGAGCGACCTAATTTTCTTAGGAGTACTCTGCTTTAGAAAATGAAAGTGCCTGTGGTGTCGGGGTCGCGAGCGCCTCGGTCGACGGACAGAGACGACTTGTGACCACAAAATAAACGTTTCATATCAAAAATTCTGTTAGAATTGTCGGATGCATATACGCCCCAGCCAAATCCCTAAGGAAGTCGCGCGGGTAACAGAAACCCTCGAAAAAGAGGGTTTTGAGGCGTGGATAGTAGGGGGATGCGTAAGAGATACGCTACTAGGACGAAAACCAAGCGACTGGGACGTAACTACCAACGCCACTCCTGAAGATATACAGCGCTTGTTCGAAAACACCTTCTATACCAACGAATTTGGCACTGTGGGCGTTGTACATGACGGGGAAGTACCAGAGAGCCTAAAGGTCATAGAGGTAACCCCGTACCGCCTAGAAGGGAAGTACAGCGACGCCCGCAGGCCAGACAGCGTAGCGTTCAGTCAAAAAATTGAAGACGACCTGAAGCGCCGTGACTTTACGGTGAACGCGCTTGCCTATAATGCTGTAAAAGGGGAGCTTCTCGACCTTTACGATGGCTTAAAGGACATGGAAGACAAGGTACTCCGCGCAGTGGGGGACCCAAAGGAGCGTTTTGAAGAAGACGCCTTGCGCATCATGCGCGCAGTGCGCCTTTCAGCTCAACTAGATTTTTCTATAGAGGAAAATACCCGTACCGCGATGGCAGAGTGCGCAAAACAACTCGAAAAGATTTCAAAAGAGCGCATCCGGGATGAATTTGTACGTCTCCTAAACTCCCCGGAGCCCAAAAACGCAATCACTTTAAGTCGCGAGCTGGGTATTCTGCGCTTTATAGCTCCTGAGCTTGAAGAAGGAATCGGTATAGAACAAAACCAAGCTCATACATACGACGTATTTGAACACAACGTACGCACTCTCCAGCATGCAGCTGACAAAGAGTGGAGTTTTATAGTGCGTCTCGCAGGACTCTTCCACGACGTGGGTAAACCAGCCACTCGTAAATGGTCAGAGGAGAAAAAAGATTGGACCTTTCACGGACACGACGTGGTTGGGGCCAAAATGACCAAAAAGATACTCCAAAACCTCAAATTTTCACGTGAAACAATTGAGAAAGCTACGAACCTGGTTCGCTGGCATATGTTTTTCTCAGACCCAGACAAAGTAACCCTTTCAGCTGTGCGTCGCATCGTAGCCAATGTAGGAAAAGAGCACATTGAAGACCTGGTGCGCCTGCGCATTTGTGACCGCATAGGCACCGGGCGACCCAAAGAGCAGCCATTTCGTTTGCGTAAGTATCAGTCGATGATAGAGCAGGCCATGCGCGACCCAATTTCCGTTCAGATGCTCAAGATCGACGGAAAAGGACTCATGGAAGTAACGGGGGAGAAGCCTGGTCCGCGCCTTGGTTGGATGCTCCATGCACTTCTGGAAGAAGTCCTTGATGAGCCTAACAAGAACACAGAAAAATACCTCCAAGGTCGCGCAAAAGAATTCAGTGCTATGGATGATGCAGCTTTGCGTGCAAAAGGCGAAGAAGGTAAGGAGGCAAAAAACGTTGCAGAAGAAGGGGAGATAAAGGACATCCGAAAGAAATACTTCGTAGAGTAATAAAGGACACTTATCCCCAGTTGTGTCCTTTACATTGTCCTTTATAAAGATGATAGTTATATCGGACTATCGTTTGAGGACACTCTGCCCTGTTGTGTCGATCAGACAAAATTGATCTTTCGTTCTACCAGCTGGAGTGCGTTATCTTATGACCCCATTTGCTAGGAGTGCGGTATCCTCCCACACTTCGACAAAAACTTGAGAATAAAGAGGCAACCAACCTTTAGATCAAACTGAATCATAAGATTCCAACGCACAAACGCCCGACGCCTAAGTCGGGCGTTGTTTATTTGTATTTTTACTTCAATTCAATAACAACGGGGCAGTGGTCGGAACCCATTGCCTCTGGAAGAATGTAGGCTTTCTTGAGATTCTTTACGAGCTTTTTTGATACGAACCAGTAGTCAATGCGCCACCCAACGTTGCGCGCACGAGCGTTTGCCCAGTGCGTCCACCAGGTGTAGTGACCATTACCTAGAGGGGTAAAGTGGCGGAAGGAATCTACAAAACCTGCCTCTAGTATGTTTTCAATACCTTCGCGCTCTTCCTTGGTAAAGCCGTGCTCACCTTCGTTTGCTTTGGGGTTGGCCAAATCTTGCTCCTTATGAGCAACATTTAGGTCGCCCGAGAATAGTACTGGTCGATCTTTCTCTAAACGTTTCATATATTCCAGAAATGCTGGGTCCCACTGCTTGTG
>JAGVKC010000054.1 GCA_020050775.1 Minisyncoccota bacterium | reverse complement strand
TTTTGGAAACCCTGCAGGGTCCATATACACAGCTTCAATGTTGTTTCCGTCAAAATCATACACAAAGGCTCCATAATAGCCCGAGCTATATTCCCTTCTGTACCCTGGAGCGCCATTGTCCTGTGCGCCCGCTGCCAGTGCTGCGTCATAAAAGGCCTTCACCATCTCTTTGTTTGTAGCGGAAAAAGCGATATGTACGCCTGCCGGGGCGCCTGGGCTGTGGGGCTGACCTATCCAGAAATCCATACCACCCCCTTCGGCATAGCCTCCTGCCTTATATTCAGTTAAGTCCATCTGAAGCTTATAGCCCAAGGGCGCGAGCGCTTTGGTATAAAATTCTTTCGATTTTTCATAATCAAGAACTGCGACCGATGTGTGATGAATCATAAAAATAGTATACCCAACTCTATATAAAAATTACGTGAGCTGTATATAAAAACACCGGCACAAGGCGGGTGAGATAGTCATCTATCGCAGCGTACTGCCCCGTAAGACCAATGCTTTCGCGTACCGTTTGTGGCTTCGGACACTACGTCGTGACCATTTACTCGTACCGTGCCGCCATCTGGCTCAATGAGGGTACTTAGTATCCGCACAATAGTAGTTTTGCCTGCGCCGTTAGGACCAAGAGGTGCCAGCGTGGTGCCGCGCGCAACAGTTAAATCGATGCCTTTCAGCACCAAGAAATCTCCGAAGGACTTCGTGAGTCCTTTTACTTCTATTGCGTTTTCAGACATTAAGGGATGAGTATAGCATTTACGACTTTGTACCTACGACGAAGGTACATCCTTCAGGGCCCGCTTTTGCATGGTGCTTCGTTCCCACAGGAAATTCCACCCGTTTTCCCTCGTTAAAGATTTCGCTTTGAGAGTCCGTGGTAACCATGAGTTCTCCTTGGAGGATGACGTGAACCGTATGTTCTTCATGCGTGTGCTCGCCGAAATCTAGATAAGCAGCGTTCACGCACACGTCAACGTTTGAGTACCCTTCGCTTTCGAGTTTTTCTATCCACTCCTGTGTTTTCATGCGATTCAGCAGAATCGTGTCGCGCCAATGTCGATTAGGGCGCGACCTTGTTCTGGTTTTTATATATAACTTACTATAGTAGTACCATACCAAATCACTACAAAATCCTTCTCTTGAGAAATTATCGGCGCTTTTTGCGATCAGCAAGCTGCCAGCCGCGTACTGCCAAGTATCCTGCTACCACTACCGCAACCCAGCTAAACCACACTGGAATCACATACTCTCCTACCTGTGCTTCCCAGCCGTAATACACACGTGCCGCATGCGCAATGGCGAGAGCGCCAAAAATAACCGAGACCGTGCGATAGTACATGTTCTTATCCATACTAAAAATATTATGTGTATAAAAATAATAATGAAGAAACCTCTTATTTCTTTTTATCTTTCTTCGGCTTCTTCTTGTCCTTACGATACGCCTCGTTTCCTTTTCCCATATACGTACTAGTGTACCACTACAAAAAAGAAGAGCGGCTCTCTTGAGCCGCTCTTAGTTACACCCCGATTTCCTGCGTTTGTTTGATGTGCGGGTTGGTTGGGTCCAACACATTGCACATCTCCATCAACTCCAGTGTCGGGCAGCGCCCTGCACCGTTTTTGGATGGAAAATACAAATCTAGATTCGCTTCTGTTGGCACAATATGTAGTGCTCGCAGAATCGTCTCTGCACATTCAGGGCAATCCATGTACGAGTTTTGGACTAAGTCAATCCAGCGCTCACCCACTTTTCTTCGTATAGCCCATCTACCTTCCGGAACCGGGTACAAGTACCATTCGTTCATTGAAGTTCTCCTTTTGGCACGTTAATGAGACGAAAAGAGCCCGCGCTGTGGCGGGCTCTGTGCTGGAGAATTTCCTGGAATCATCCAACACGCAACCCACCTTGCGGGGTGCTAAGGACGACCACGAGATTCCTGCGACTAGATGTCATATATCTATGTGTATCACAGCTTCACAAAAAAACATACCGCCCAGAAGGCGGTATGTTTTTTCTAACGCGATGAAGTGTATTAACCGCGAGTCACATTGACTGCAGCTGGGCCCTTTTCGCCCTCCTGAACATCAAACGAGACAGTGTCGCCTTGCTTGAGTTCGTCGAACATAACTCCATTGAGATCCTTAGAGTGGAAGAAAAGATCCTTCGTCTCGCCTTCGCGAGAGATGAATCCGAATCCTCGGTCTGTAAGTGTCTTTATCGTTCCTTTCATATGTATTGAATGTTTGTTTTGTAGAAATCCGACCCCTTTTCTTACGTCTTTTAAGACTTCTATATTCTGCCCGAAAATGCGCTGGCTGTATAGGGGCAGCTTCGTAGTCTCTCTTACTTAGCCAGGTCAAGCACTTCGTCGATACGCACCTTCTCCACGAAATCCGGCACGTGGGAGACCAGTATCATTGGCCCTTCAAAAGCGCTCAACGCCTCCGCAATAATCGGGAGGTGACGAAAGTTAATATGGTTGGTTGGTTCGTCTAATATAAGAAGTCCTGGCTTAAGGAGTACAAGGCGGGCAAACGCTACTAAGCCCTTCTGGCCTTCTGAGAGAGTGCCTATGTTTGAGTGAAATACTTCTCCACTAAGCAAGAATCCTGCGGCAACGCGCCGCACATCTTCTTCTATCGGGCGGCTGAGTACCGAGGAAAGTTCTTGATATACCGTTTTATTAAAATCGAGGTTAGAGAAATCTTGGCGATAGTACCCGACTCGCACTCCAGGAGACATAGTGGCACCTTTCGCAGAACCATCCGCGAGAGACTGCAGAAGCGTCGTTTTACCAATACCATTTGGTCCAGCAAGCAGAAGATGCATGTTTTTACGCAGCGATACTTTTACTTTGCGCTGCACAGGCCGATGCTG
>JAGVKC010000018.1 GCA_020050775.1 Minisyncoccota bacterium | reverse complement strand
CGTCGCGCCGTACAACAGTAAGGAGTGCAATTCCAAGGAATCCTAATGCAACTGCACATGCCGCGATACTCCCCTCTAGTATCGGAATACCAATCCAGGAGAACAGCGCCAGCAGAGAGAGGCCAACGGAAAGTATCGCTGCAAAAATAAAACCCCCAAATGCAAGCGCGGGAGAAGAGACGCTCGTATGCATAGAGAAAGTATACCAGGCGCTGATGCTATACTTTCTCTATGCAGCGCCCTCTCGGCACAGTGTTTGCGATATGTGTAGGCATAATTCTTGGGGCAGTAGTTGTCTCTGTGCCCGCACAAGCTCTTATAGACTCCTCTCGACAGCAACTCTCTACAATCGTGCGCGGCGTACCTCAGACACCAAACAATATATCGCTGGTAGGAAGAGTCGAACGTGTGGACCTGGAAGCAAAGACAATACTAGTGCGTATTATGGACCCTCGGATAGAGGGCGGCACTAGTGTGCTTAGCATACTCATAGGACCTGATGTAACAATACGAAAAAGTGCAGGCGTCTATCAAAAAGATATACTCACACAACGCGCCCTCTCCTTGGCATCAATTGCCGATATTAAAAAAGGATTACGGGTTGATGTAACTCTTTCACGGCTCGAAGGACCTCTGCGCGCTTATTATGTTTTACTATACGAATCTTGATGAAACGTTTCGGCATTACTATCCTCTGTGCAGCCGTTATAACTGCACTCTCGATCGCAGCACTGGTGAGCTATTATGCGTACACGCAGTCTACTCTTAAACTGAGACAGGCGGAATCCATTCAGAACTTTTTTGGTCAGTATTTTTGGCGCTATGGCGTAGTGGAGAGTATTTCACTTGAAGAACGCTTCTTAGTGGTTAGGGTGCAGGTTATGCTGCCTCAACCACAAGTCAGGCTTGTGCGTGTGTATTTTGACGAAGAAAGCCAATTCATAGAGCAACACCTGCTCTCTACAGACGGCATATATACTGCCCTCAGCAGCCGCGCCATCCGTGACCCTAAGGACATTTCTGTTGGAGACAGTGTTGCACTATTTACCGAGGCCCAGGCCGATGCGGGTCGTATCTATGTACGCACGCTACTACTAGGAAACTCCTTGTAAGGCAAATCGAAATGTATCGGGAGAAATCCCTGTATCATAGCGAACAAGAGGAAACGCTTCTAGATCAGGTTTCGTGACCACAATATGTTCACGCTGTTCGACTATGCACCCTATCGAGGGTGTGAACGTAATACTGCTTGTTACTGCAGCGGTTGTGATGGAGCCTGTTTCCGGCAATGCAAGCACGAGCGTAGCCTCTAGGGCGACGGAGCGCAACGCTTCCATTAGGTCTGCCGTGAACGAAGAATCAATAATGGTAATATGCGGCGATATGCCTGCATGTTGGATATACGGCATAAATGCAATGAAAGATTCTGCGTCTGCAATAAGGCCGTCGGTGTTATAGCTTTGTGCTTGTAGTGCTGCTATCTCGGGATTGCGTTCTGCTAAAAGCGGTAGTGCGCCCTTGCGGTAACACCATATAGATTTTTCGACTCCTTCATGCCCGTTGCGAAATAGCACAAGAGGCCTGTTCGGCAACGGACCAAAATCTTCTGAGTCTATATCGGCGTACGTTCGTGGAAGAAGAAATTCCAGAGAACCTTCTTCGATTATTTTTGTCTGGCCAGGGGCTGCACTGAAGCACCTCTGCGCAAACGGCGTACGTATGAGGTTAGCGCGAGAGAGGGTCGGCAATGCTTCAAATGCGTGCGTACTTCCCCAGAGCAGACGATATGTATCTGCCTCAGGATGCGATGCGAGCGTTTGTATACGAGCCTTTATATCTGTCATAGCGGTATGTATTTGAGACGCACTGTTTTGGCGTTCTGAGGAAAAGCGTCTGCAAAGCTAGCGGTCGGAGGCAGAAATACACCTTCGCGAACCATGTCAGCGAGCGAGCGTGTAGGTGTGACGTATAGGAGTTCAGAAAATTCCTGCACGAGATGCACCATATCTGCAGACGACAGTGTGTGCGCGCCAGAAAAACGCACATGCACGCGCCCGCGCAAAGCGCCTTGCACTTCTACTTCCGACGCTTCAAGCCTATAGTCTTCGTACGCACCTTGCTGCACAGTGGCCACGCGATCGCACTCTTCTTGCCTGAACACCGCGCCGAGAAGCTTTATGTAGTCAAAGCCTGAGCGGCCAAAGACATGCAGTGTTACTTCTTCTCCGCAGGCGCACGGCTCTGAGAGCAGTCGTCCTGCATCTCCAATGTCATACTCCTGCATGTGCCATTCTAGCGGAGTACCAGGATTCATAACTTTTGAAATAAGAACGCCTCCTACCCCTTCTGTGTCAGGGGTATGTATGCGCACCGAAACCCGAGGTGCAAGATGGTAATGATTCAGTGGAAGATACTGACATCGAGACGTTGCGACGGTCATGGTATCTGTAGCCATGTATGCATACTTGAATTGAGCTTGAGGAAACGCTTCTTTCAGCGCCCTGTCAGCCGCTGCAGTCATGTATTCGCCAATGAGTTTGACGAAGCGTACTCCCGCCGCTATATCAGTGCTCATGTGCCCGCGAAGACGCAGCATCACGGAGGGGGCGCCGAATACTGAATCTGGAGCATACTGTGCAAGAAGTTGTCCAAGCGATGCATTAAAATCATCAGGGTCGAGGAAAAGTTCCTGCCCTGCTCCTTTCACGTGCCTCATAGAGAGATAGTAGGACGGGCGTGGCGTCCTGACGGCAGAAGCTTGTATACGCCGCACTCCTGGGTGGTCATGAAGCCACTGTGAGATTTGCATATCGAGCGCGTGCACAGAGAAAAGCGGCGGGCCGCCGCTGGTACCGGAAGATATCATAAACCCCCAGTCACCGCTCAGAACATTGTTCTTTAGTGAAGTAATGAGACGGCTTTGTACGCGGCTAAGTTCTTCGCGCGATAGCATATGCTTTGTGTCCTTCTCTCCATGCGTTCTGTTCTTCTCTCCATACCTGCTGGCGTATCTGCGCTCCCTTCATTACGGTGATAAACATATCGTCGGAAAGTTCAGGTCGTACCTGCGGCAAAGTCTTATACACAGAGCCATGCGTTGAACGCCCAGAGCCCACAAAGACAGGTTCGCGCGCAAGACGCCATACGCTTTTGTTAAAGGTCACATAGAACAGACTCGGATTCGTCTGCAAGCACAGTGCATAGTTGAATGTGCGATAAATAAGTAATGTCCCAGCTCGTAGGCGCGCATGAACAATCCATTCATAGCGCAACATCTCTCCGCCAGCGGTTGAGAGTATGAGATGGAAGAGGCTCGATTGCTGTCGCACAAGCGCACTACGAGAAAGTTCAGGGCGACGCACGAGGTCTATGGCTGTTGCAAGCTGCGCCCAATAGCGCTGGTCGCGGCATGTATAGAAGTTTGTTGCTGGCTGATACCAGTATGGAATATTGCGTTCAATAAGAGGTGCAAACGATACAGTGTCATAGCGCGCAGGCGCGCCAGTCTGTGGAAGAGGTAAAAAATGATACGTATCCGCAAGTACTAGTGATAAACCTTTCGTTTTCGTGAGCCGATTATGCAATATATAGCCAACAAATAAATGTTCTTGCGTTGTTCCATCAAGTTGTGGAAACGGGCATCGTAATGGCCCATGTTTTTCTAGAACATCCCAAAACATAGAGATATTTTCTTCGATGATATTCAAGGCCTGCTCTTGCTCTGTTGAAAGAGAGCCACCTAGATGCGCTTTAAATGACCTTTTCATACTGGTCGCTGAAACGCTCATGGCAGTTCCTACCAAAAACTTATTTTTGTGTTCGACATCTGACAACAGAGCGCGGCTATTTTCTTGCAGGCTATCTACCGCCGAGAGAACATCTCTAAATGTGTACGTATTACCGAACACATCTTCAAACACTTCTCCTTCTT